>JBAVMD010000116.1:0-2889 GCA_049689695.1 Chitinophagaceae bacterium
TTTTTGCGAGATCTCCATTTCACTGTAATGATTGCGGCGCTTCATATCATAATAGTACTTGATAAAGTCGCGGTTGAATGCGCTGTCCTCGGCAAGTATTTTTTCAATCACGATCAATGATCCGCCGGGGACCAATCCATCGAATATATTCTTCAGCAGCCGCTCCCGGCTGATAGGCCTTACAAACTGAAGCGTAAGGCAAAGCACCACAACAGATGCATTTTCAATGGAAACGCCTTGGTTAAGGTCGGCCACCTGCAGGTCATAAGGACGAGTAAAGCCTGCTTCTTCCAACTTCTCCCTGCACTTTGTGAGCATATCTTTAGAATCGTCGATGCCTATGAATCTTGCTTGGGAAGAAATGCTTTCATTCATGCAGATAAGGGTAGTGCCGGTGGAGCATCCCAGGTCGTAAACATTGGTATCGTTCTGGTATTGATCCGCAGCAATTTCACCCATCATGCGTTGCATTTCAATGTAATAGGGGACGGAACGAACCACCATGTCATCAAAAACACCTGCTACTTTGCTGCTGAACTTAAAATCAGACGGTTTGGTCAGGGTTTCTTTAAATACTTCGTCTTTTTCTGTATGCATATACACAACTTGCGTAAACCAATAGTATTTGAATTGATAAGGTGTTTTTCAGGCTGGAAGCATAAAAATAACCGGAAATTCCGAAAATTGAAGGGATGGAGGAAAAATGTTGATTCAGGGGTAGGGAGGGGGAATAAGGAACAAGGAACAAGGAACAAGGCACAAGGAACAAGGAACAAGAAGCAAGTAAAGAATTAAGAAATAAGCGGAAAAGTCTTGTGCCTTGTCCCTTGTACCTTGTCCCTTATAGAATGGTTCACCATTCTATATACCATTTGCCCTCATCGTCCTTTGCATAACCCAATCCATTGCTCATCACATGTACTTCGCGGTTATTTTTGGGATGGATGTATGTTTTCTGCTCGTATACTCTTACACCATTGTTTTCCCGGGTCAGGTATACAATAAGTGCATGAATGGTAGGCGCAACCTCGTGCAGCCACTGCTCTTCGCTTTCTTTTACAAATGCCTGGCTCATGAACGGGTTGCTGAAAATTTTATGCCGGATCTGTTACCAGCATCTGAGCTTTACTATTAATTACCTCCTTGGCAAGAAAGTTCAGTTTGGTATCAGCCTGCTGTTCTTCTTCCAGTATGGAACGCAATTTTGATGCAAGGGCAGGATAGCCGAGCATGTCTGCATAGCAGGCCGCCGAGCCATAGCCGGAGATCTCATAATGCTCCACCTTCTGTGCGCCGGCGATGAGTGCGGCATCCATGGCTTCGTCCGTGGCGTCTTTACTCATTACCTTTTCACCTTCTTCAAGAATTCCTTTCATCCCCGGGTTGAAGTCTCCGCCAGGGTCGATGCCCAGTTGCTTGCAGATCATTTCCAAGGCTACTTTATGCTGGTCTGTTTCTGCAAGATGGAGCGCCAGGTTTTTTTTCAAAGCGGGATGCTTTGCTTTTTCAATCATGAGCGGCATTGCTTCAGTAAGCATTTTTTCTGCGCTCCACAAAACCTGTATTTCATGATAGAACAATTGTTCCAGGTCTTTTATCTCTGTCATAATCGTATGTTTAAGTTTTAAATACAGTATTAATTAATCCATTCCAGGCTTTAGAACCACTTTTACGCAATCATCTGTTTTCTTTTTAAACATATCGTAAGCTTCAGAAGCTTTTGAAAGCGGCAGGCGGTGTGTGATGATATCGTTCAGCACAACCTTTCCGCTGCGCACAAATTCAAAACATTGGTCTATGTACACATGCACCTGCGCCTGGCCAAATTGAAGGGTCAGCCCCTTATCAAAGATCCTGTGAATCGGAAAATTGTCGTAAGGACTGCCGTATACTCCTACAACCGCAATGGTGCCGCTTCTGCGAACAGCTTCCGTACATAATTCGATTACTTTGGCCGTTCCTTTTTCAACGTTAATTACAGCCTTTGCTTTTTCAAGAAAAGTTCTGTTTGCTTCCATTCCTACTGCGTCGATAGCTACATCCGCACCGCGACCGCCGGTCATCTCCCTGATCTTTTCCATCAGGTCGTCGTCGTCTGCGTTCAATGTCTCTACATTATTTACAGCCTTTGCTTTATCTAAACGGTATTGCAATGGATCAACCGCTATTACCCTTTTTGCACCATGCAACCATGCTGCCTTCTGCGCCATTAAACCCACGGGCCCGCTTCCAAAGATCACCACGTTGTCGCCGCCTTTCACCTTCCCCCATTTTACCGCGCTCCAGCCGGTGGGAAAAATATCAGTAAGAAATAAAACCTGCTCGTCTTCTAATCCATCAGGAATGATTTTCGGCCCCACATTGGCTTTGGGTACCCGAACGTATTCTGCTTGTCCGCCGCTATAGCCTCCATACATATCCGTAAATCCAAACAATCCCCCGCCTTTCCCTTTAAGCAGGTCCCCTTCAGGACCATACATTTTCGGATTTGTGTGTTCACAGTTGGGATGAAATCCCTGCGTACAGAAAAAGCATTGTCCGCATGCGATAGCGAATGGAACTACAACACGATCGCCTTTTTTTACTTTGGTCACCTGCGGTCCAACTTCCTCCACTATTCCCATGAACTCATGACCCATGACCATATCCTTCACCTGTGGAAAAAAACCATTGTAGATGTGCAGGTCTGAACCGCAAATAGCTGTGGATGTAATTTTCAGGATGATATCATCAGGTTGTTCGATCCTTGGATCGGCTACGTTATCTACAGAGATATCGCCAATCTTGTGAAATACTGCCGCTTTCATTTTTTATTATTTTAGGTGGATAAATCACAAACTGAAGTTCTCAGCCTGTTTATCTTAATGTATTTTTTAAGGAGATATACCC
>JBAVMD010000117.1:0-2112 GCA_049689695.1 Chitinophagaceae bacterium
TTCCAGTTGCTTTAGGAAGAACCCAGGCTTGTCGGGAGAGTTAAGCCCGGCTTCATCATAGCCCCTTGACTTTAATAAATCTTCCTGCACTTCAAGGATGGAGAAAAAGTCACTCATAGTAATAAGGTTTAGTAGGTTGTTAGTGGGGAGCCAGATTATAACGGCAGGCCGTAGAGCTTTTTCAATGCTTGCAGCTCCTGTACGTCACGGGTTCGCCGAAGGCTGATTTGAATATTCTGGTTGGTAAAAGCTCGCAGGTCGGCAAGGTTCTCTTCAATTTCATCAGAAGCGCTATTGAGAATCTCCAGCCGGTCGGCATCGGACATTTGAAGCGTCCAGGATTCAACGACGAGCAAGACCTGGTCGAGATTTTTTACACTAGCGTCAAGTATGCCGCTGTAGATGCTGTAAATAAAGTCTAACTCCTTACGTGAAAAATTTTTATCCTGTTGCAGCCGTGTCCATGCACGTTTATACTCACTAACAAGGTTTTTTTGCTGCTGAATGATTTCCGTCACCCGCTTGTAGTAAGCAATAACCGACTTCACTTGCCAGAGTTCATCAAAGTATTGTTGATAAATCTCTTTTTGTTTTTTGGTCCACTCGGCAATTTCATCAAGCTTGAGTTTAGAAAGCTTGTTCTCTATTTCCTTTTGTATGTTTTGTAAATCAATCGTTTTGTTTTGGAGCCGCTGAATACGCAGGTCAATGGCACGGATGACTTTTGTGGTGGCTGCTTTGATGATGTCGAGAATGACAGTTTGCGAATAGCTTTTCACAGGCAGTAAAAAGCAGACGACTGTTACTGCTATAACAGCAATTTTTTTTAAATAGGGATTCATTTTTTTAGTGTTTCTTTCGTTTGGTGGTTGATCGACTTTTGCTTTCCTTTCCTCGCTGTAAAAACTGCTTTTTTAATGCAGCAGTCTGGGCCAAAATGGCCGCGGGAACTACGGTGGCCTTTGTAAACATTTGAAACGGTTGTTGACCAAGATGGGTAAGTGGATCCAGGCGTTGTATTTTCGCCATCCCCACTGGGTCAAGCGTATGGAGGTCTGGAACTGTAACCATTAACAGATGGTCTAAGCCAGCTTCTTTCTCATCAGGTTTCACTTCCTGCATCCGGACGGGATCATAATAGAAAGAGCGAAGATTTGTGTTACTATCCAAGCTGCCTCCATTGATCATATCCAGCCCGAGAGTCATAAAATTATCCATCGGCCGAAGGCGACCCATGTGTGCATCCACAAAAAAAGGGTAACCGGCAATGTCAATGATCGGCAATCGCCCTTTCAACCGTTCGGCAATGGCTTTTTCACCGTTTAACGATTTGTAAAAATCAAGATCATAAACGCTTTTGCTTTTTTTCATATCACTGCGTAAGCTGGTTTTCTTCACGAATCAATGCAGCAATGCCTTTTTCTATGCTGCCCCGTTTTTCTGCATAGGCTTGCACTTTCATCTTTTCCTTTTCTTCCGTTGTATAACAGAGATACTCCTCGCGGGATACCTCTGTACGATACACTTTTGAGAGTACACCGCCAAGCGAGATAAACACCTCTTTGTATTTTTTTGTAGGATCATTGGCCTTGTTCATCGAAAGGATCAAGGTCTTTTCTTTATCCGTTAAACCAAGCAACTCCTGTATGTGGTGAAACTTGTTCATGTACTTACCCTGATCGAGCAGGATTTTGCAATCAGAGTTATTGATGATCGCATCTTTAATGATGGGCGAACTGATAATGTCATCGACTTCTTGTGTAACCACAATCGCTTCGCCATAAAACTTACGAACAGTCTTAAACAGGTATTTGATGTATTCCGCCATGCCTTGCCGCATGATGGCTTTCCAGGCTTCTTCGATCAGAATAATTTTCCGTATTCCCTTTAGCTTCCGCATTTTGGAAATGAACGTTTCCATGATGATAATGGTGACAGTCGGGAACAGTATGGGATGGTCTTTTATATTGTCCAGTTCAAAAACAATAAAGGGTTGCGCCAGTAAGTTCAAATTTTCTTTTGCGTTCAGCAGGTAGTCGTATTCACCACCGGCGTAATATGGCCGCAGCACGTAGAGAAAATTATCAATGTCAAAATCTTTTTCCTTGATGC
>JBAVMD010000118.1:0-3083 GCA_049689695.1 Chitinophagaceae bacterium
GATTATGCCATCCTGCTGTTAGACCGTGAAGGCAATATCGAAAACTGGAATACAGGTGCAGAGCGTATCAAAGGCTACATGGCTTCGGAGATCATTGGTAAAAACTTTTCGATTTTTTATACCGCGGAAGACCGCGCATCAGGGCTCCCTAAACGCCTGTTGCAGGAGGCCTATGATAATGGCCGTGCAGCACATGAGGGCAAAAGGATCCGTAAAGACGGAACTGTTTTCTGGGGAAGCATCATCATTACCGCCCTTCATGATGACGAGGACAACGTGGTAGGCTTTTCCAAGGTCACACGCGATCTCACCGAAAAAAAACTTGCAGAAGACAAGTTGAAGCAGTACGCCGCGCGGCTGGAACAAAAGAACCAGGAGCTCGAAGAATTTGGTTATGTGGCATCGCATGACCTCAAAGAGCCGCTCAGAAAAATTATAACATTCGGCGATCTTTTACAGCACAATTACAGCAACACGATAGACGAAAGGGCCAATACTTATATAGCGCGCATGCAGGATGCAGCGCGAAGAATGATGTCGCTGATAGACGACCTGCTCCAGTTCTCGCTGGTTGATAAAGACTCACAAATTATGCAGGAAACAGATCTGAACCACGTGATGGAACGGGTGGTGCAGGACCTTGAACCTGCCATACAATCCCGTAATGCATCTGTCAGCTTTTCGTCTCTGCCCTGCATTATGGCAAGACCATTACAAATGCAACAGCTATTCCAGAACCTGATAGCAAATGCCCTTAAGTTCAACGATAAAGAAGACCCCGCTGTAGCTGTTACCTACAACCTTGTTGAAGGTGAAAACGAAAGTGACGCCATACACCGCATATCGGTGGAGGATAATGGAATTGGTTTTCTTACAGAAGACAGCACCCGGATATTTGAAGCTTTCCGGCGCCTGCACGGCCGGTCTGAATATGCAGGCAGCGGCATTGGGCTTGCCATCTGCAAGAAAATTGTTGAAATGCATAACGGCACCATTTACGCCACCGGGCAAAAAGGCCAGGGAGCAACCTTCACCATTGAGTTTCCGGTTAGTCAAACCTGCTGACAGTTGCCCATATTTTACGGCATAAACTTTTCATAGCTACGCTTTGTTATTTTACATCATGGAAAGCACGGAAATATTGATCATCGGCGCAGGCGCTGCCGGCCTGATGGCAGCAAGAACATTAAGCAGCAAAGGCAAAAAAGTAATCATCCTGGAAGCGAGAGACCGCATAGGCGGCCGCATTTACACTTTGAATGACGCAGTTTTTCAATTGCCTGTTGAACTGGGAGCTGAATTTGTTCATGGCAAACTTGAGCTTACGCTAAACCTGCTTCATGAAGCAGGCATCGAACCCGATGCCATCAGCGGCGAGTTATGGCGTTCCGAAAACGGAAGGCTCCACCAGCAGGAAGATTTTATAGAAGACCAGGAAGAATTGATGGAGAAGCTGAAAAGCCTGGAACAGGACATGAGTGTAAATGCATTCCTGCAAAAATATTTTGGCGGGGAAAAATATGCCGACCTCAGAAAATCGCTCACCAGTTTTGTTCAGGGATACGACGCAGCCGATGCAGACCATGCCAGCACATTTGCGCTTTTGCAGGAACTGTTGGGTGAAGACAATGACACACAATACCGTGTAAGGAACGGCTATTCCGGTCTGATGGATTTTTTAAAAGATGAAAGCGTGCAGGCCGGTTGCATCATTCATCTATCTACCGTTGTATCATCTGTAAACTGGCAGCCGGGCAAAGTGAATATCACTACTACGGACAACCGTCGTTTCAGTTCGGAAAAATTAATTATAACTATCCCGATACCGGTATTACAGAGCCGGACGGGTGAAGAGGGCCATATCGTCATCAACCCGTTACCGCAGCAAACATATGACGCTATATATTCCCTTGGAAGCACGGGTGTGATAAAAATCATTCTTCAGTTCAGTGAAGCATTCTGGAAAGATGCAGCCGTGCCGGGAAATAACAAGACACACAAGGAGATCGGTTTTCTTTTTGGCGATACAAAGATCCCTACCTGGTGGACGCAGTTGCCTGAAGACAACGCCATGATCACCGGCTGGCTGGCAGGGCCGGATTCTTTACTCCTGAAAGATGCGGATGATGATGTTATCCTGAACGAAGCGCTTGCATCGCTTTCGAAAATATTTTCAAAAGATACAAATGAGCTGCGCGAGCAGCTTGTTGCATGGCATATTGCAAATTGGACGAGCGAACCATTCACCCTCGGCGCTTATGGATATGAGAAAGTGGAATCGAAAAATGCAAAGCGCATTTTGAACGAGCCGCTGGAGAATACCATTTTCTTTGCCGGGGAAGGAGTATACGAAGGCCCTGCACGCGGAACAGTAGAAGCGGCGCTTGTAAGCGGACTGGAAGCAGCTGAGAAATTAGCTGATGGGATGATTAGCTGATAAGCTGATTATGAAGAACCCAATCAGCTCATCAGCTAATCATCCAATCAGCTAATCCCTAATAAAAACAGCCCCGCCAAATAGCCAGGGCTGTAATGTAGTATACCAGGTTGGTTTTAGTGGACTGATCGGTTTAATTCTATCTGCTAATACAAGTAATTCAAAGCAACGCGGTCGTTAGCATTGAATGGACGGTTTTGTCCTGATCCGATACATGCAAGCATCCATGAACCTGAATCTGGTCCTGTTGGTGTACCAGGAATGTGAACGGCTCCTACTGTAGAAGCACCTTCATTGTACGCAGATCCACCGCAGCTGTACTGGCGGCTCATGTAGTCTGTATGACGAAATCCAATGCAATGGCCCATTTCGTGCGCCAGGATAGTACCCAGGTAATTAGTGCCGGGATTGCTGCCCAAATAAGCAGAGTTAACTCTTACACTGCTGTAAGGATTACCACCTGATGGGAAACCAGCTGAAGCCAGGTAACCTGCACCTGCAGGCGCGGGGCTCAGAACGATATTACCGCCCGAAGTAACGCGTGAAAATTTTACCAGAAGGTTTTCAGCATTATAACGACGGATAGCTTCATCAGTAGCAGTTACGTAAGAAGAAGGCAGGCTGGTAGAAACACGTACTGTGATAG
>JBAVMD010000119.1:0-3674 GCA_049689695.1 Chitinophagaceae bacterium
GGATAACCTTCAGGCTATGTCCACCAAGATTGAAGAAGTTGTCTTTTATCCCTAACTTCTCCTTATCCGTTCCCAGTACTTCACTCCACATTTCTGCCAGCCTGGCTTCTATTGGCGTGCGCGGCGCTACATATTCTCCTTCTGAAATATCATTCGGAGAAGGCAATGATGCTTTATCGATCTTGCCACTGCGGTTCAGCGGCAATTCCTCAAGCTCAACATAATAATCAGGAAGCATATAAGCCGGCAGCCATCTTGCAGCATGATTGCGCAATTCAGCAATATCCAATCGTTCACCGTTACCTACTACGTAAGCAACGAGTTGATTGCCCGATGCGCTTTCACGCACCATTGCTATTGCCTGCAGCACCTGTTCGTGTTTTTGAAGTACGTTTTCTATTTCACCAGGTTCAATCCGGTAGCCGCGTATTTTCACCTGCTCATCTTTCCTTCCTAAAAATTCAACATCATTATTGTCAAGCCATCTGCCTTTATCTCCTGTTTTATACATGCGCTCACCTTCTCTGAATGGATCAGCTACAAATTTCTGACGGGTCAGTTCCGGCTGGTTCAGGTAACCCCTTGCCAATCCTGGCCCTGATACGCATATCTCGCCGGGAATGCCTTTAGCGCATAGCTGTGCATTCTCATTCATGATGTATATGTGGGTATTAGCTATCGGCTTCCCAACTGGCACCCTGTTACTTTCAATTGTACTTCCTTTCGGATTTTTAAATACTGTTGCGCAGATGCTTGTTTCAGTGGGACCATAAGCATTGTAATAATCACCGAAAGCAGAAAATCCTGCCACTTTATTTTTCACTGCTGCTTCACCGGCGGTTATGAGCCGTTTCAATTGCTGCAGGTCTGCCGCTTCCAGCAATTGCAGGTAAGCCGGCGGTATGGTAGCAATATCGATCTCATTGCTATCAATAAATTTCTTTAGCGAAAGTGAATCCTTTTTCTCCGCTTCGCTGATGATGTACAGTGATCCGCCTGAACAAAGTGCGACGAATATTTCAGACACCGATGCATCGAATGAAGAAGATGCAAATTGCAAATGATGATAACCGGGATGAACATCGAAAATCGATTGCTGAGACTGAATGGTATTCACTATCGATCCATGTTCGATCATCACTCCTTTAGGCTGACCGGTAGACCCTGATGTGTAAATGACATACGCCAGCGACGAAGGTTTTATCTGCAAATCCTGTTCCGGCGTTTCGCTCAATACATCCAACTGGATATCCATGGCAAATATTTCACCGGCATAGTAATCCATCTCAAAAATATACTCGCTCTCTGTAAGCACTACCCGGCAGGCGCTGTCTTTAAAGATGAATTCTTTCCTGTTTTGCGGATATTCCGGATCTACAGGCACATAGGCTGCTCCCGATTTTAGTATACCGAGTATGGCTATCACCATCCGGTCACTGCGCTTCATCATCACGGCTATCAATTCTTCAGGTACTGCTTTGTAATGCCTACGCAGATGTGCTGCGAGACGATCTGATTGTTCATTCAATTCCCGGTAAGTAAGCGTGTAGCCATCGTACAGCACTGCTGCTTCATCCGGTGTTCTCCGCATCTGCTGTTCGAACAGGCTAACGAGGGTTGCTGATTTATCATACGATACCGCAGTATCATTGAACGACTCAAACAACTCACGGCGATCTGCGTCATTTAATAAGTTCAGTTCCTTTACCCTGCCTGACGGATTCACGGCCATTTGTTCAACAAGGCGAATAAAATGCTGCTGCAGCTTTTCAATTTGCTCTGCTTCGTACAAATTGTCGTTACAATCTATTCTGAGCTGCAGCCTGTTGTCTCCGGGACCAACCGTGAGGGTAAAATCATAATTCGTCTGATCGAATACATCAGCGGATAAAAACGACAAGCCTCCCGAACCTGCAGTGCTTTGCTGCAACATTTCCTGCACAGGATAATTTTCAACCACCATCACCTGGCTAAAGAGTTCACGCCCTGTTGCGCTTTGCGCCTGCACTTCTGCAAGCTGCACATAGTGATGCCTGCTTCCTGCTATCCATTCCTGCTGCGATTGTTTCAATATTTCGCTCACCTGCGATTCTTCAGTCCACCTGATACGAACGGGTACCGTATTGCTGAACAAACCGATCATATCTTCTACGCCTTCCAATTCTGCAGGCCGGCCGGATACTACCAATCCGAATACTATATCTCTTGTGTCAGTGTACTGTCCCATCAATATCGCCCATGCTACCTGCACGAATGTGCTTTCCGTTATGCCCATTCCGGCACATATATTTTTTATGTTTGATGCAAGAGCTGCCGGCAAATCAAATTCACGCTTCAACGCTATGTAGTCTTTATGCGCTGATCCGTATTCGCGTTTGGGCTCCCATATCCTGTTCACGTTCTCAAACCCTACCAAATATTTGCGCCAGTAAGCAAACGATGATTCTTTGTTGATGCCGCGCAGCCATTTTATATAACCAGCGTAGTCTGCTACAGGATTCAGGTTCGCCTCGCGGCCATCCAGTAAACTATCATATATCGAGAAAAATTCTTTTATCAGGATGCTCCCGCACCAGCCGTCCATCAATATGTGATGATGGCTCCAGATAAATTCATAAGTGTCATCGCCCAGGTTCAGCAGTGTCAATCGCATCTGTGATCCTGATGACAGATCAAATCCTTTTTCGCGATCAGCTTCTTTGTAATGATCTACTAATTCTCCAATGTTGTTTGCACCGCCAATGTCAAAATATTCAAAAGCAGATCTTACCTGTTTTTTTACCACCTGCAGCAATACTCCATACTGCTGGGTAAAATGGCTGCGCAATACTCCGTACCGCGCCACCAGCCTGGCATAGCTCTCCTTCAGCAGGTGTATGTCCAGAGTTCCCTGTATTCTGCAGGTTGTCTGCATAAAATAAGCGTCTGCATCATTTACACTCAGCCAGTGATAATACAATCCTCCCTGCAACGGGCTTAGCTCATACACATCTTCCACATCGCCTTCTTTATTCAGCGCCGCCAATTCATCGATGGTCAATGATTTATAAGTAAGGTCTGAAGGCGTGATGTATTGCTTTTCTTCCTGCCAGAGCCATGTGATCAACGCTTCCAGCTTCTCACGGTATGTATCTGCGAGTTGCTGCATACGCTCGTGGTCATATTGTGCGCGGCTGTACCCGATTCCGATCCTAAGGCAACCCTCCGCCATCATGCCGGATACTTCGAGCAACACATCACGCTCTCTCTCATCGCTTACTTCGCGTCCGCGATTTAAAGCACTGAAGTCAAACACACGCTCGCCTGATCTTGTTTCTGCACCTTGTCCAAAATCCCCCAGGTAATTGAAGCTGATCTCAGGTTCACACGCATAAGGTTTGCCTGCGAGATAACGCAGTATTCCATAACCGATGCCTTTATTGGGAACACGATGCAAACATTCCTTTACTTCAATCAGTTGCGATTGCAGATCATCGCTGTAAGTTTCTATTGCTAATGGATAGGTAGTAGTAAACCAGCCTACTGTCCGCGTTACATCCATATCCCCGCCAATGTCTTCGCGGCCGTGCCCTTCAAGTTTTAGCACGAGGTTGCCGATGCCAAACAGGTTGTTCACGGCTGCACCCAGGGCGGCAATGAGAATATCGTTGATGCCTGTGCGGTAAGCATAATAG
>JBAVMD010000120.1:0-3756 GCA_049689695.1 Chitinophagaceae bacterium
CTTTTGCCTTGGTATCGTCCAGCATGTAAAGAATGCGTGCAACAGGGTAAGCAGGATCTACAGGCACGTAAGCGCCACCTGCTTTGAGTATGCCCAGTATGGCAATGATCATTTCTGCTGAACGATCTATGCAAAGCGGCACCAATGTTTCTGCATGCACACCCTTGCTTATTAAATAATGAGCCATTTGATTGGAATGCTCATGCAGTTGGCGATAAGACAGTTTCTCATTTTCGAACACTACGGCTATAGCCTCGGGTGTTTTTGCAACCTGCTCTTCAAACAGGCTGATAATAGTTTTATCTGTTGGATAATCTCTGGAGGTATCATTGAAGCTATGCAGCAATTGCTTTTCTTCCGCGGCCGACAACATTTGCAGATCACTAATAGAAACATTAGTATCCTTTACTACTGCGCGCAGCAGGTTCTCATAATGATCGAGCATACGATCGATTGTCTGCTTTTCAAACAGGTCTGTGCAATAACCGAAGCTAAGCTGCAGGCCTTTGGCTGATTCAAATACACTGCAATTGAGATCGAACTGCGCGGTTGCAGGTATGTCTTCCTGCAATGAAAGCTTCATATCTCCGAGCCTGAATTCGCTGACAGCCATATTCTGCAAGCCAAACATCACCTGAAAAACCGGTGTGCGACTTAAATCTCTTTCTACACCAAGCGCTTCAACAATTTTTTCGAATGGAACTTCCTGCCGCGCATAGGCATCCAAGGTAGTCTGACGTACCTGTTGCAAAAGATCAGCATAATTCAATTCCTTCCTTACCTCAGAACGGATCGCAAGGGTATTTACAAAGAACCCGATCAGGTTTTCTATTTCAGCTTGCTGGCGCCCGGCAACGGGTGTTCCCACACAGATGTCTGACTGCCCTGTATACCGGTGCAGCAATATTTTGAAAGCGCTCAGCAGCGTCATGAAGAGCGTGGCTCCTGATTGCTGCGAAAGTGTTGTTAGCGATTTGTACAGATTTGTATCCAGGGTTCTGTTTACTACTGCGCCTTTTATACTTTGCTGCGCAGGACGCGAATGATCGGTTGGCAATTGCAATGGCTCAACCTTATCAAGCTTATTTTTCCAATAAGAAAGTTTTTGTGCAAAAGCATCACCGAAAAGATGGTTGCGTTGCCAGATGGAGTAGTCCGCATATTGAACAGGAAGTTCTTTTAAGATCGGATCGTTTCCTGATGAATAACTATTATATGCCTGTGCGAGTTCCTGCACCATAACGGATATCGACAATCCATCGAATGCAATATGATGAAGCACTATTGCAAGTACATGCTGCTCTGGTGAAATGGTAATAAGGCAAACGCGAAGCATGAAGTCCTTAGAGAGATCATAAGGACGCTGCACACTTTCCCGGATGTAATTTTCGGTTGTTTCTCCCGCGGCTACTATCCATTCTTGTGTAACGGATTCCATTTTCCACATCTCCGCAGGCATTACCTGTTGGTAGCTCACGCCTTCCTGTTCCCTGATCACGGTGCGCAGCACTTCATGACGGCTTACAATTGTTTTGAACGATTGCTTTAGCGCTTCAACATTCAATTTACCGTTGAGTGTGAACACCCAGGGCATGTGGTATTGAAGGCTGCCCTGCAACCGGTCGATGAACCACAGGCGCTCCTGTGAAAATGATAAAGGAATATGTTCAGGACGATCGTTGCATTTAATAGATGGAAGCGTATCTACACCAACCTGCTGATTGATCTGTGCTGCAAGTTCTTCGATGGTGGGAAAATCAAAAATGTCTTTTATGGCGACTTCTGTTTCCAGCTCCCGCCGGATAGCGGCGATAAGTTGTATAGCGATCAAAGAATGACCACCCAACTCAAAGAAATTATCATTCCTTCCTGCGCGCTCTACACCAAGCAAATCCTGCCAGATGAATGCAAGCTTTTCTTCTGTTTCATTCTCCGGCGCAACGTAAGTATTTTCATTTTTTGAAATGATCGCATCAGGTTCAGGAAGTTGTTTTCTATCTACTTTACCGCTTGAGTTCAATGGAATGCTTTCCATTTCAACGAGCATGGAAGGCACCATGTAATCTGGCAGCTTCGTTCTCATGTAATTGGTTACTTCTTCTTTGCTGTAACCATTTGCAGGAACGATGTACCCGATGACCCTCTTTTCTCCCTGCTTGTCTGTTTTTGCCATTACCACACACTGGCTGATGCCTTCAGCCTGTCTCAGCACACTTTCTATTTCTCCTAATTCGATCCTGTAACCGCGGATCTTTACCTGGTCGTCTTTTCTTCCGAAGAATTCTATGCTGCCATATTCCAGCCATCTTCCAAAGTCGCCGGTGCGGTACCAGGTCCCCTTGAGTCCATCTATGTTTACAAACTTTTGTTCAATTAATTCTTCATTGTTTACATATCCAAGCGAAACGCCTTCGCCGCCGATAAATAGTTCTCCCAGCACACCAACAGGTACTTGTTGCTTGTCTGAGTTAAGTAATACAATTTCTGTGTTTGATAATGGACGGCCAATAGGAAGCGTGCTCCAATTTCCCATTTCATATAATGGGTAAGCTGTGGCATATACTGTTGTTTCAGTCGGGCCATACACGTGAATGATCTTGCCGGGCCCGAGCACTCTCAGTGCTTTCCGCACATGGTCCATCGAGCACATCTCTCCGCCGAAAAGAATTTTTCTCAATCCTTTCAGCACGCCGAGTTCTGTATCTACAAAACTGTTGAAGAGCGCTGTTGTGATGAAGAAGATGGTGACTCTATGCTCTTCTATCACTCTTGCTATTTCGTATACATCTGCAGCTGCGCTGTCTGCTATCATGCAAAGCTTCGCACCTTTCAGAAGCGCACTGTATATCTCATAAGTTGAACCGTCAAATGAATAGTTAGACCATTGGATCACTACATCATTGGAATTTACAGCGATCTCGCCAGCGTCATAAACAAGCTTCAAAATATTGCACTGGTTTACCAATATGCCTTTGGGGTTGCCGGTAGTGCCGGAGGTGTACATGATGTAAACGCCCGCATCGATGCCGGTTTCAATAATTTCTTTCTGTGCTTCATGCATCAGGCATTCCTGCACAGAGAGGACACGCTGATTTTGCAGGCCACATTTATACAAAAGCTCTTCATCGGTATAAAGCACATGGGTGATGCCTGCATTCTCAATAATATACTCCAAACGTTCAGCAGGATATCCTGTATTGAATGGAACATACACCGCCCCTGCCTGCACAATGCCGAGCATCGCCACGATCATATCAGTACCGCGGTAAGAAAGCAAACCAATGCGATCGCCGGGCTGAATACCTCTTGCGATCAAACCTGCAGCTATGCGGCCTGCGCGCTCCGACAACTCACTGCAAGTAAGTTGCTCATCACCCGCCACCAATGCAATAGCATCAGGAGTTGCTGCAACACGCTCAGCAAACACCTGCATGATGCTTTTATTGCGCGGATAATCGAAGGATGTATTATTAAAGGAAGAGAGCTGATCAAGATCAGCCTGAGTCAATACAGTTATTTTTCCAACAGGAATATTTATATCAGCGAGCGTAGCTTGTAATACCTGCCGAAGATGCGCGAACAGTCGCTCGGCCGTGAAAGTAGTTTCTACAACAGAAGTTATTTCAAAAGATATTTCTTCTGAATCAAAATACAGCCGGATTGATATTGGTGTCTCCTGAGAAGTATCCTCATTTGCGAGATTCAGTTCATTACAACTGATACATGTATCAGCAACCTGCAGAATGGAAGTAAGGC
>JBAVMD010000121.1:0-12286 GCA_049689695.1 Chitinophagaceae bacterium
GTAAACACAATGGCAAGCGCACAGGCGGCCAGCAACACATAAAATCCGCCGTCCCATCCGTATGCATCTACCACATAACCCATAGCCGCATTGGCAAACACTGCCCCGCCCAGGTAACCAAACAAGCCGGTCAATCCTGCCGCAGTTCCAGCTGCCTTTTTCGGCACAAGGTCAAGCGCATGCACACCGATGAGCATCACCGGTCCATAGATAAGGAACCCAATAGCAATAAGAGCAATGTTGTCTACAAGCGGGTTGCCTGCAGGATTTTTCCAATAGACAAATACAGCAATCGTTACCAGCACCATATAGATGATGGTAGCGGGCGCACGGCGACCATTAAATACTTTATCGCTCAGCCATCCGCAGATCAATGTTCCGGGAATGCCGGCCCATTCGTACAGAAAATAGGCCCATCCGGTTTCACTCAAAGAAAATCCTTTGGCTTCTTTTAAATAGGTGGGAGCCCAATCAAGAACGCCATAGCGCACCAAATATATAAACGCATTGGCAAAGGCGATGTACCAGATCAACTTGTTAACCAAAACGTAATCCAGCAGTATCTGCTTTGTGGTTAATTCTTTTTCGTGCGACTCATTATAATCTTTCGTGTACTCGCCTTTGTATTCTTCGATGGGTGGAAGTCCGCACGATTGCGGCGTATCACGTATCAGCAAATAAGCAATGAGTGCAACAAATACTGCTATCAAAGCCGGAAAGATCAGCTTGCCCTGCCATGCGCCGAATACAGTAAGCCCGGCTATGGCAAGTGGAGCCATTAATCCGCCGCCAACATTATGCGCCACATTCCAGATAGACATCCTTGTACCTCTTTCCTTCAGCGAATACCAATGCACTACAACGCGACCGCATGGAGGCCAGCCCATTCCCTGGAACCAGCCATTGAGAAATAGCAGCGCGAACATTACAGAAATGGAACTGATGGCCCATGATGATGTTCCCATCGCGATCATAGTAACGGCTGAAAGAATAAGACCGAGTGATAAGAACACACGGGCATTGCTTCTGTCAGACACGGTGCCCATCAGAAATTTGCTGATGCCGTAAGAAATGGAAATAGCTGAAAGCGCCACGCCCAGGTCTGCCTTGGTGTAACCGAGCTGAATAAGGTCAGGCATCACCATCGAAAAATTCTTGCGCACAAGATAGTAGCCGGCATACCCGATAAAGATGCCGAGGAAAACCTGCAACCGCAGTTTCCTGTACGCAGGATCAATTTGTTCCGCAGGCAATTCCTCTTGATGCGCAGCGGGTTTCAGCAACCGGGTAATGATCATACAGCTAAGGGTATAGGGGTGCTTTCTTTTAAAATATATTGTTGGGCAAGCTGCTGGTATGCGCTCACCTCCTGTTCTATCCAATCATTGTCTTTGTTGAGCAATGCTGCCATTATTATTGCCACTTCGCGGCTGATGCGGATGCTTTCTTCTGCATCTAACAATAGGGCGCGTGTTCTGCGCGACAATACATCCTCTACAGTTCTCGCCATTTCCTGTTCTACCGCCCACTTCACCTGCATCTTGTGGATCTTAAGACTTTCGCTGATCCATTTTCCTGCGCTGCCATTCATGCTCTGCATAATGGCTTGCGTATCGCTGCCGTAGAAGTAAAGCGGGTCGCTCCAATTCACACCGTCCGCATGGCCATGAATGCGCAGGTTGGCAGTTGCCGGTTTTTTGTGTCCCCAGTTAAGATGCTGCTCTGTGCGATCGATCATATCTTCTCCCATCTTCCGGTAGGTAGTCCATTTACCACCGAGAATGGTAAAAAGGTTCGACGATGAAACGATGATCTTATGACTGCGTGAAATTTCTTTTGTTTTCTGCTCTCCCTGTTTGGGCGCTGCAAGCGGACGAAGCCCGGCAAATACACTCAGCACATCGCTCCTCGTTGGTTTTTTTAATAAATAACCTGCTGCAGTTTCCAGTATGAAGCTGATCTCTTTTTCCAATGCTTTCGGTTCAAGCGAAGCCTGTTCAACCGGCGTATCCGTTGTGCCTACTACAACTTTGTTGTGCCAGGGCACGGCAAACAATACCCTGCCATCACTGGTTTCAGGTATCATGAGCGCATGGTCTGAAGGAAAAAATTTCTTATCGAGCACTACATGCACACCCTGGCTAACGCAAATGCTTTTGGGCGCTTTTGCATTGTCCATCTGCAGGATATCGTCAACAAAAACACCGGTTGCATTCACCACTGCTTTTGCTTTCACATTGTAAGTAAGCATGGTCTCTTTATCTTCTACAACAGCGCCGTTTATTTTGCCGGCCTCGTTTTTAAGCAGGCCGGTTACTTTCATGTAATTGATGGCGCAGCCTTGCTGTTCGATAATGGTTTGTGCAAGATTGATGGCAAGGCGCGAATCGTCAAACTGCCCGTCGTGATAAAGAACGCCACCCAACAGGCTTTTGTGCTGAATGCCCGGCAATGCCTGCAAGGTTTTCTGGCGGGAAATAAAAACGGATGAGCCGAGCGAAAGCTTGCCGGCTATCCAATCGTATAGCTTAAGACCGATGGTATATTTAATGCGGTCCCATTGATTGTATATCGGGATCACGAAAGTCTGGTTGCGTACCAAGTGCGGAGCATTGCGACAAAGCAATCCTCTTTCTATGCTTGCTTCTCTTACCAGTCTTATATCGCCCTGGGCCAGATAGCGTACGCCGCCATGAACCAGTTTGGTGCTGCGGCTGGAAGTGCCTTTAGCGAAATCGGCGCCTTCTACTAATAATGTTTTGTAACCGCGGGCCGAGGCATCCAGCGCTATGCCGAGGCCTGAAGCGCCGCCGCCAATTACCAGCACATCCCATTCAATGGAGGTGTCGGAAAGACATTTAAGCTGAGCTGAGCGATTAAATTTTCCAAGGAAGGTTAAGGGTTCGTTCATGAAAAACAGTTTCAAGTAGTTTCGTTTACTGTACTAAAAGTAATAAAACGAAACAAATCGCCAAGCTTTTTATGCGGTTTTATTTTGTTTTGTTACGGTAAACCGCTGTTTTAGCCGCAGAGCCTGGTTTGCCGGTCTGGAAACATCTGCCTAATTTGCCGTTGCTAAAGCTCCGATATGAACCTTACCGAGCGTCATCAGTTGATCATCAACAGGCTAAAGAAAGAAGGAACCGTAAAGGTGGTAGACCTTTGCAGCGAATTGAACGTTTCTTCCGTAACAATCCGAAAGGACCTGAAACTTTTGGAAGACAAAGAGTTGTTATTCCGCACACATGGCGGCGGAACGCTCAGCAATCCATATACTGTTGACCGGCCGGTGAATGAAAAGGCTAAAATCCATTCCGGCGAAAAATCGGGTATTGGCGAGGAAGCCGCAAAGCTTATCGAACCTAATGATTGTATATTGATCGCTTCCGGAACAACAGTGCAGTCGTTGGCCAGGTATATTCAACCTGTTGGACAGCTCACGGTTATTACTGCAGCATTGAATGTGGCGATAGAGTTGGTGAATCATCCGGGTGTTGAAGTAATTCAATTACCGGGCATCATCCGTAAAACATCTTCATCTGTTACCGGTGTGTATGCAGAAAAGATGCTGGAAGATTTTTCAGTGAGCAAGCTATTCCTGGGTGTTGATGGTATAGATATAGAGTTTGGTCTTACCACTACAAATATGATGGAAGCGCAACTTAATAAAAAGATGATCGCTGCTTCACAAAAAACGATCGTGTTAGCTGATTCAAGCAAATTCGGCAAGAGAGGTTTTGGAAGGATTTGCGGGCTGGAAGATATCGAGCAAGTGATTACCGATAACAATATTTCGGAGCATATGGTAGAGACGTTGAAGGGAATGGGGATTGAGGTGACGATTGTGTAGCTTTAAGCGGAAACTCGATATTATTATGTGCTATTAACATTGGACTTACAATATATTAAATACGGATTTGTGATAGATTTACTTCCCGTGAATGTCCCGCCAAAGTCTCGTGAATATCCCGTGAATGTCTCGTGGAGTATTTGGGGAAAAAGATGAAATGCAAGCGGTTATTTGTATCTGCTGATACGCGTAAAACTGATTTGTAATTTACGAAAAAAAACCTAAGGATATACCTTTGTTGCTATATCTTTTTTTATAAATGTGCCTCTATCTTACTTTTAATTTCTTTGGCAACAACTTCAATTTCATTTTCCGATATAATAAAAACTTGGGTATTTGCTGTAGATTTAGATTTTATTTTCTTATTTATGAAATTGGTTAGCTCAGGATGGTCATGAGGCAAAACACTTAACAGATAAATGTTTAATTGTTCTTGGGAACTATTTAATTCTTCCAGTTTACCAACCCACTTATACACTTTATTCTTAATGATGTCCGGTCTGCTAAGATTAAATGATACAGATTCTAAACAATTTAACGAACCATTTTTCCAGGACTTATCAAATTCAACTTCATCATTCTGCGTCTTGACTTTGTGCGAATGAAAATAGCCTGATATTCCATACTCATCAAAATGCTTCTTATAAACCTTTGACCATACTTCTTTGTCTCTCCTTACTTCGTCATCTTCCTCATCTTCTACATGAACCTTTACAAAGCGCGTGAATAGATTATTAATTGTTGACTCTACGTGTATATCCAACATCTTCTTTACTTCTGAAAAAAACAAAGAAGAATCGTCTTTAGGTAATATAGCCATCGTAATGCTATCCAATGAGCTTTTCTTTTCAAACAAAAATTCTGACATAAGCCGGGCGGATAGAATGTCCATCTGATCTTGTATGAACTTTACTGATTTTATTAAGTATCGACTATTCATACCAGGGAAAAAAGATGAAATCTTCCCAATTCTATTAATAAACTTTGACTTTAAAGACTGAGTTTCCGGATCAAATACTACAATACCAAGATTGACAAATTCTCCCGATACTCTGTCAGGCATGTAGCGAAGAATTTGGTATTGAATCTTAATCATAGCATAACTTTTTTAAGTTCCAAAATAAACGTTGTCTTATTGGCACAAATTGCAGTAAAATATTCTTTGATCTGTCTGAATTGATCGCACTGCCACCCAACTGGTAGCAAATTCCAGGCCCTTTGCCAAAAATTCTCATCTAATCTGTCAAGTCTGTCACAAAATACCTGATAATCAAAATCGCGACCTTTGACACTTGTTAACAAGCAATGCTTGTTGATCCATTCCTTGTCTTTCTCCCTTATCTGCCATGGCGTTGGATTCTTAAAAAGGTCAAATACGAATCCAAACGCCAGTTCGTGATCTAAAATAATAATTTCGGCACCATCGGTCAGCATATTCGGTTTATTAACAGTTCTATCGGCATTCTGAATTAATATATCGAATGCAAAAATAGCTTGAGCATAAGGTAGTTGATGGCTGTTAAGATTTTCGCCAACAAGAATTGTCTTGGGCCCTTTTATATACTTAGATCCAAAGTTTAACCCTATGCTCTGCGAAGTAACTTGCCATTCATTATCTCCCACCAGCAAGTCAACAAATTGTGGCGAAATATTAATGACGACCGGTGAGACTGATTTGATATCCATTTCTGCCGCTATAAACAGCGCAAGCAATTCACGCATGCATGCTTCATTTGACATTCTTTCCGCACTCCTTAATTTGACAACGTAGTCCTCTTTGACCCCGCCTGAATCAACACCTGTGATCAATAAAGGACGATTGGCCCCGGAATTAAAAACTTCGTGTAGACTTAATGCCTCTATGACTGGAAGAACATATCCAACTTCGGTTATTTTATTCATAAACAGCTAAAAAATTCATCCAGGATTTAATCTTGCCTGCCGTAGGATACTATCATTACTAACTCAAATATCCGCAAATCCCGAAACAAATTTGTATACTTTTAATATCCGATTATATACTGGCTTAACAGCAACTATACTTTGTTCTTTGTGATTTATTTGCTCTTTCATAATCTTTCTACCATTAATAAAAACCACAACCCTACCTTCCTCATTCCAAAACCCCATTTTGCCATCCTAAAATCTCTAAGTACCTTCTCATCAAACTAACCTATTCACCGGTTTCCTTAGAAACCATGTTCTACTCAAACCAAAGCTATGGACCGCAGAAATTTTGTTCAGCAGGCCGCCGCCATTTCACTGGGACTGGGGCTTGGATTTCCCGCTATAAAAAAATGGTACAGCAACAACCCTCAATTTGCCCAGGTAAGTGGGCCGTTGGCAAATGATTTTGATGATCTTGTTAAATGGCTCAGGTCAAATGGCTGGGCTTCTTACCTGCAAAAGACATTGGATGTAAATCTATTCCTCAAAGGAGAAGACCTGCAAAAGGAACTGGTTAAAGAGCTTGATGAAAACAAACTGATGGCCTTGCGCCAGGCCGAAAATTCAGGCTATGATGATTTCGCCGGCAACAGGTTATTGCAACCTGGCTTTCCTGCTTACAGTCTGCTGTATCATACCATTGCCAGTCCACGCGTAAGGCCCGCCGATGCAAAGGAATTTCCATCGCTGAAAAATATTGACACACTTGAAAATTATATTTATGGGCTTTGTAACTGGGACGAGCTAAAGTCCCTGTACAAAATTGATTCTGCAGATCAACTCGTATTTGCAGTGTTTGCCTATGAATACCGCCCGGCTTTTAAAACACCGCATCAAACCCATGCCGATCTTGTTTACTCAAGAACGGGCATTGCACGCATCGGAAGCGAACCACACAATTACGACAAACTGAACCGATGCCACACCGCCAAACCGGCAAATGCATCCAGAGAAAAAACGGCAGCAGTGATGCCTGCGCGTTATGGATTGTTTATTGCCAGAATAGTTAAGAATGAAAATATCTCGCTGGTAAAGTCAATTGCCCACAAAGGAGAAGATAGTAAAGACGACCGGAACGATAGCACAAAATTGTTCTTACAACCCATACGCAAAGTATTCGACAATGATACGCTGGTAAATAACGCAAGCATCAGATTCGCCGAAACACATAAAACTGAAAAGCTGAAGAAGTTTGCGGACATGAAGAGCGTTGTGATGTGGCAAAACCGCAAGCCCAGGGTCAAAGACTCGAAAACGCTGATTGTGCAGGATGATAAATGGCGTAAAGCAGGATCTTCTTTTCTTGTTATCTCGCAACCTACCCCGCTTATCCGTGCAGCCAAAGAAGACAATCATGTGCTTTTCTTCAAAGTGCCGGAAAGAAAAACAGACCCGTACGACACGCGTTTTTTTACCGCGCTCTGTACCCGTGAAGTGGAAGAC
Source organism: Chitinophagaceae bacterium (assembly GCA_049689695.1). GTDB lineage: Bacteria > Bacteroidota > Bacteroidia > Chitinophagales > Chitinophagaceae > DASPKM01. The sequence goes on from JBAVMD010000121.1 coordinate 7,241, forward strand.
GTTGAGCTGCTCGAAGGAAACCAGTTGTTAAGTCGTACCTACAACGATTACCTGAAGCCGCGCAATCAACCCCTTTTCATAAACATTACCAACAGAAAAATTGATAACAAAGAAACATTTCGTGCGGTTCCCCAAACCCGCGGCAAAAGCTTTGAGATAACTATAGACGCGGGCAAGTATTATGCTCCTTTGTTTGAAGACAGCATCTGCGATGGCATGGTGTATATTGCAAATACAACGCTGTTACTGGAAAATAAATCCATCAAACTGCTGCCTGCTTTTTCGATTGTTACCGCACCTGATTTCTTTCCGCAGGTAGACCCGCTTGACATGGTTGCTTACGATATAGCGCCCGGATCAAACAACAACAGTAATTTTTACGAAGGAGGTGTCGCAAGTCTTGCCACCGCAAGAATAAAACCTAACCCCAAAATAATCAACACAAAAAACGAAAGCACAAAGGATACTTATCTTGCTGTGCTCTCACATTTGGGTAAAGAAAAAACCGGCGTGGCTGCTCAAAGGCTAATGACTTATAAAGATCCTGCTGCAGAAAGAGGATATGATATTTCCGGCTTTCTGCCAGATGTAGCATCTTCTGTATTTGCTCCCGGCTGGGATGTAACTTATTGCAGCCTTGACGACATAACAGATATTTATGTAGGAACTGAAGGCCTCGGCGCTCCATTCATCGAGGACATGAAATTCTGTGCAGCGTTGAATGGAATGTGGCCCGCTACTTCACCTGATTCTGCGCGCACTTTCCAGGGCTCCAATGAAGCGGAATATAGAAATCCAACTGCAGTGCCGCTGCTGGATGTAGAATTAGGCATTAGTGCAAAAAGCTCCGCAGGTAAAGCCCATGAAAACTGGGGATGGGATGGTGAGCAGGGGCCTTATCTTGAAAAAGACAAAGGTGCAGATTACTGGAAGATCAATTTCACTGATTTAGGACGTGCAGATGCTGTAAACAATGCTCTGCAGGGTAAAGTTGACCTGTCGCAACTGCGTAAGTTGAAAAGCTCACAGCTTATCGATCGCATGGAATGTTTAAAGCGATGCATAGAGACATTGCCATCACGCAACTTTCGGGATACATTTAAACCCAATGTAACTGCCTTCACCTACCTGTGGCTGGTAAGCGCAGAGGAAGTAAACTGGGGTAACGAAGAAGCGCGGGCGCTGGGTGTTCCTGATAATCTTGCCGGCACCAATAAAACATGGATCACAGACAAAGCCAACGCAAAAGTTACCGGCCCTGGCTACCTGTACGTGTTCGCTAATTCTGACCCGGATGGTGAGGATAAAGATTGGTCGACCGATTTAAAGAGACGCAGGTTGCGCTGCACCGATATTTATGTATGCCAGGTTACCAATAATCCTGCTTCTGCTGCTAAAATTGCCTGGACAAAAATTACGGGAGACAGTGCTATAAAATGGGAAGTAATTTAATTGAAAGCAATCGTCTACACAAAATATGGAGGTCCTGAAGTTCTGCAAATGGCAGAAGTAGAAAAACCTTCTCCGAAGGACGATGAAGTATTGATAAAAGTGCACGCAGTTTCATTAAACGACTGGGACTGGGGTTTGCTGCAAGGTGATTTTGTAAACCGCATGCTCAACGGTCTAAGAAAACCAAAAAGAAAAATACTCGGTTCGGATATCGCCGGAAAAATTGAAGCAGTTGGAAAAAACACAACACGCTTCAAAACAGGTGATGAAGTTTACGGTGATCTGAGCGGGCAATGGGGAGGTTTTGCCGAGTATGTATGCGCTCCCGAAAAACTATTGGCATTGAAGCCTGCCGGCATGAGCTTCAATGAAGCTGCCGCAATACCACAGGCTGCCATGCTGGCTGTGCAGGGACTTATCGATAAAGGAAAAATTCAGGCAGGGCAAAAGCTCTTGATAAATGGCGCTGGTGGAGGTGTTGGAACTTTCGGCGTGCAGATTGCCAAATTGTACGGTGTTGAAGTTACTGGTGTTGATCATTCCGGAAAATTAGATATGATGCGCTCCCTGGGTTTTGATCATGTGATTGATTACACCAAAGAAGATTTCACTAAAATGGGCCGGCAATACGATTTGATATTGGATGTTAAGACAAATCGTTCGATGTTAAATTATGCCCGTGCATTGTCCCCGAATGGAGTTTATGTTACAGTGGGTGGCTCGATGCCCCGGCTTCTTCAGGCTTTATTGTTTGCGCCCTTGATCTCGATGACCAGCAAAAAACACATACGCATTGTTGCTTTGAAAACAAACAAGGACTTAGCTTATATGAGCGAACTTTTCGAAGCAGGAAAAATAAAATGTGTAATCGATGGGCCATACCGGCTGGATGAGGTCCCTGAAGCATTCAGGCTTTTTGGCAAAGGAGAGCATAAAGGGAAAGTGGTTGTAAGTATTTAGCTTTAATAAATTTCAATCTGAAAAAGCAACTCTGAGAGCGGCGCTTAAAGGCTAAATCGATTAGAACATGACACTTTAAACAACCAGGCTGAATATCAGAGAACTATTATTAACAGACATTGATAATATTCACCAGTTACATTCTTTACCGGAAACTGATAAGTACAACACCTTGGGCATTCCTGACACGATTCAAACGACAGCAGAATTAGTAACTGAATGGGTAGCTGCACAAAACAATGATCCAAGGAATTTGTATGTTTTTTGCATAGATCATATAGAAACGAAACAGTTTATTGGACTGATCGCTTTAAACCTGGGAAAGTCGAAATTTAAAATTGCAGAAGTCTGGTTTAAAATTCATCCAGACCACTGGCGAAAAGGGTACACTACAGAGGCTTTGACAAAGCTTTTAGACTTTGGTTTTAGCGAACTTAAACTTCATAGAATTGAGGCGGGTTGCGCTGTTGAAAATATTGCATCCATTAAAGTTCTTGAAAAAGCAGGCATGATAAGAGAAGGGAGGAAAAGAAAGATTCTGCCTATCAGAGGGGAATGGAAGGACAATTATTTCTATGCCATTTTAAGCGAGGATATGTATAAAGTGTAATAATAATTTAAGCATAAGGTTATCCCCCCTCCTAAATGAAAAAGTAAAAACTACAAGCATCTCTTCATTGCAAATGTTCGCCCTGAACCGGACTTTAGGAATTTCTCAAAGTCGAAAGCCCGGTATTTCTCCCTGAATGCACAATAGAACATGAGTTCAACGGGCAGCCTCGACCGCGTGCCGGACACCTCGCCATTTATATGCCTGCCAAATCGTTCCTTCAGATTTTGCGTACAACCTGTGTATGTGCCACCATCATGGCATTTTAAAATATATACGTAGTGCATAGTTTAGAAAGTTGCACAATGTTATACCGGCCGGCGATAATAACCCGGTGAAAAAACCCACTCCTAAAAGTTATTTTTCTCTTTTTATTCGGGTGATTTCCTCACGAATGATTACCTTGTTTGTCCAAAATTATGCATTATGAAAAAATTGTCTTTACAACTTTGCTTCGCCGTATTTGCTTTTTTATCAGTATCAAAAATACAGGCGCAATCCCTGGAAGCTGTTAAAGCACAGATGGTAAAAGACTGGGAAAGAGCAAAAGAGTATACCAAAGAGTACCTGAATACCATGCCCGCAGATAAATATTCGTTGAAGGCGCAGGACAGCGTGCGAAGCTTTGCCCAACAAATGCTGCACCTGGCTGCAGCTAATGTATTCTTAATGTCAAACGTCTCCAGCGAGAAACCTCTGGCCTGGCTTAGTTTTACGTTGGAGAAACAAGCTGGCGCCCAGAGTAAAGATTCCGTGGTATATTATGTAATGTCCAGCTATGATTACGCCATCAATACGGTGAAAAATTCAGTTATCAGTCAGTGGGGCGATGTGAAAAAGTTATTCGGCAGGTTTGATGAAACAAAATTTGCCATCATGAATAAAACTTTTGAACACCAGACCCATCATCGTGGCCAAACGACCATTTATATACGCCTGGCGGGAATAAAGCCACCTGAAGAAAAATTATTCTAAGGCGAAAAAATCTTATCTCACTGCAGTGAATATCTAACCTATAAACAGGATCAGGTTGCCAAAGGCTGAGAAAGCGCTTTCTCAATATATAATCGACATTTTTGATCTGGCTTTTGACCATCATAGGTCCGAGGTTCAATTGCGAAATCAAATCCGGTTTCTTTCTCTACGTGCAAAAGAACATACCGCCATCGGTCTCTTTATTTATTTTGCTGCAGACCAAGGCATTGATCAATACAAAACAGATGTTGGCGACATCCATCATTTTGAAGCTGGTGGCAATTCAATTGAACGGATCGATGGCGTTGAAATCAGCAATGACAACCTCAATATCCTTGCGGATGTGACCGTTTATTTAAAGAACGGAATTATCGACAGCCTGGAAATCTGGAACAAAAACGGGCATGATTATCCTATTAAAGAGCCAGCTAATTATGAATTGCGCCAGGTATGGCTTGACAAAGACAGCAGACGGATTATCACCAAATAAAACGTGTTGAACGATTCCCGATTTTTAATAATGATAGACCGGGATCAAAAAACACGAACACTAAGGGTTTACCTCTAAACGACCTGGTTGATTGTTATTGTAATATTGCTTTCATAAAACCCAATCCTATGAACAATTACAACACAGAGAAGTTTCCTCATGCTTACGACGCAGCCAATACTGTAGCCGCCCCATTTATTGCCGGAGAAGGCGAAAACACTTATTCTTATACACCAATATTGAATGCTGCTATCATGCACAACAGGTTCAGCCTTGACAGTGAGGTATGGGCAAACGGCGGACCAGACATCGGATTTGTTATGGACAATAGCGAACCTTCCGGCTTTCAGGCATCCGTTGACTGCTCCGGCTTTGTGGCAAGGGTATTGGATGCGGTTATTCCTACGGGAAGTAATCAAAGTGCTTATGCCAATATTGTAATACAAAACGGGCAACTGATAGACTATAAGAACGCACAACATCCGCAGCCTTTTCCGAGCGCCGAAGACTATGCAAATATTTTTGCAGGTATTGCGCAGGGCAATTCGCAATATAATAT
>JBAVMD010000122.1:0-6069 GCA_049689695.1 Chitinophagaceae bacterium
TGATAACAATGATAGTGGTTACCAGCGCGATGATCCCTACCATTGCCAGTTTAACGGTAATGAACTGCTTACGGCTCCATCCATCAACAATATTCTGCCGGTGCGTTTTATAAGAAAACTCATTGGTAGTTGGAATGATGATGCCTAAGCCCATGAGAAAAAGCAGAAATCCCGACACATAGGAAGCCTGCTGCCATACATCAGGGAAACTGTATGGTGCACCTATAATTGATTTTATTACACCCTCCTGTTTCATTTCCCGCAGAATTTCATGTTGGATCATGTAGATGATGTAATTAATTCCATAGATGCTGAGTATATACAACACAGCAAGTATCCAGAACGTACGATAGTTCTTGAGCTTTAACCACTCTACTTTCAACAGTTGTAACATAAAATCTTCAGTTAGCGTTTTTTATTGGGATTGACATCAGCATTCGTAAGCTCGAAGAACTTACTTTCGAGGCTCTTCTTTTTCAGTTGCAGGTGATTCAGCACCACGCCCTGGGCGAAGCAATGCTGGTTAATGTTTTCCAGCCTCGCGGTACCGGCGGGATAGAACACCTGCACTATATTTCCATCTCTTTTCACATGTGTGTAACCACTGGCTGATTGCAATACAGTTTCAAGTTGCCCCATGTCCGCAGCGCTCACTTCCACGATGTCTTCGTTCACCAGCACCTCATCTACATGTCCGGAAGCGAGCAAAGTTCCTTTCTGCAAAATCGAAACATGGGTACAAACCTTTTCCACTTCATCCAGCAAATGGCTTGCAAGAATAATGGTGATGCCTTCTTTAGCAAGATTTTTTATAAGATCACGGGTTTCTGCAATGCCCACCGGGTCTAACCCGTTGGTGGGCTCATCAAATACCAGCACTTTAGGATTACCAAGCAAACAGCTGGCAACGGCCAGGCGTTGTTTCATACCCAATGAATAGGTGCTGAACTTTGAGTTCCGGCGCTCCCAAAGGTTCACCCGTTTAAGAACAGCGGGGATATCTTCAAGACCATGTCCTTTGATCTCGGCTGCTATGCGCAGGTTTCTTTCAGCGGAGAGGTAATGATAAAAATTAGGAGTTTCCAGTAAGGTGCCAATATTGCGACGATGTTTTTCTGATGGCGGTTCGCCAAACCAGGTATAAGACCCTGAAGTGGCCTTAAGCACATCCATCACAATGCCCAGCATAGTAGTTTTGCCGCTTCCGTTGGGCCCCAGGATACCAAAGACCGAACCCGCCGGGATCTCCAGCGAAACACCTTTCAATGCGTGTATGGGGCCATAGAACTTGGTGATGTTTTGTATAGAGAGAACTGACACGTTGTAAATTTTCCGTAATGTAATACGAATTTACCGAATACCGTCCGACGCCCCGTCTGACGGTATTCCAGCATCGTTTATCACTCTCGCCAGATGCCCCCTGCCGATATTCGTAATCTCTTGCTAACAACGTATCCCACCTTGTTTCACACGTCTAAACATCGCTTTTTCCCTGTTCAACCCTCGCATTTAAATGAGAATATTCTCTTTTTCAAGTGTTGTTTTTCCCCTTGAGTTTCAGATCATGATCTGGAAATTGTGGTGCAGTTATTTGCAGAAAAGAAAGCAATTACATTATGAGATTTGAAGTTTCCAATATCTATCACGTATATAATCAGGGAAATAATCATCAGCGAATATTTCATGACGACAGGGACTATATTAAATTTCTTGATCTCTGCAATTCATATCTGATTCCGTATTGCAATATGCTTGCATGGAATCTCTTGCCAAACCATTTTCATTTAATGCTGGAGGCAAATGAGCAATGTGCCGCAACTAAGAAACAAGGAGGTTTATTGCTTGATCCATTGACCAATGGATTCCGGAAGTTATTAAGCGCTCATTCGCATAGGTTTAATAAGATATACAACAGGTCAGGTGCATTATTCAGGCCTAAAACCAAAAGTAAAAACCTCTTGGTCCGTCCGGGAGTGTATTTACCGGAAAATGATTATTGTCTTAACTGCTTTTGTTACGTTCATCAGAATCCTGTGCGTCATAGGTTAGTGGCTTCATTGGGTGATTGGCCTTTTTCTTCTTATCATTTCTATGCTGGAGCGAATGATAAAGACTTCTGTAATAAGAATATTGCAATGAAATTATGCGGGTTCAATGATGAAAATTTTGTACGTCTTATTCATGAAAGAGTACCGCAGCAGTATGCGCATTTGTTTGAGCGCGAGGTTGCCGAGATGTATTCGTGAGCAGGTGCCGTCTGACGCCTCGTCTGACGGCACCGGGAATGGTTAGTTGCTGCCAGCGCCAGGAACTAATGGTTGCTGCCAGCAGTGGGCGTTGCCCGTCAGACGGAGCGTCAGACGGGAGGCGGACGATCAATTCCTCACCGGCTTGCCACCTTTCAGCACGCTCTGAATCCTTTCCAGCGTTTTCTTCTCGCCGCAAAGGCTCAGGAAAGCTTCGCGCTCAAGGTCGAGCAGGTATTGTTCGCTAACGGAAGTGGGTTCGCTCAGGTCTCCGCCGCACATTACGTAAGCGAGCTTCTTTGCAATCTTTGCATCGTGCTCAGTAGCGTAGTTGGCGCGCAACATGCCATTGATGCCCGCGTACAAAGCGCCCAGGGCGGAACGCCCCAGCACGCGTACATCAGTACGTTGTACCGGTGTGGTATAACCGCTTTCAGAAATTTCGATAACGCTCCGCCTGGCTTCGGCTATTCTTCTCGATTGATTGATGATCACTTCGTCCTGGCCCTTCCTCAAAATACCCAGGTCAAAAGCTTCTGCGGCAGACGTAGCTACTTTGGCAGTGGCTATGGTAAGAAAGCGATTCTTAAGCGTAATGGTTTCGGGTTCGTCTTCATGCATTTCATCTGCGGCACGCAATACGAATTCTTTGGTGCCGCCTCCGCCGGGAATGAGACCCACTCCTAATTCAACAAGACCTATATAAGTTTCAGCTGCAGGACAAACCTTATCAGAATGCAGGCTAAGCTCACATGCGCCTCCCAATGCAAGTCCATGAGGCGCTACCACTACAGGAATGGACGAATACCTTGCACGCATCATCGTTTGCTGAAACATGCGTATCGCCATGTCCAGTTCATCGTACTCCTGTTCAATGGCAAGCATGAAGATCATGCCCACGTTGGCGCCGGCTGAAAAATTCTGCGCATCGTTTGCGATCACCAGTCCCTTGTACTTTTCTTCTGCCAGCGAAATGGAACGCTGAATGCCTTCCAGCACTTCGCCGCCAATGCTGCCCATTTTGGTATACCATTCCAGGCCGATCACATCATCACCCAGGTGATAAGTGCGGCAGGCGCTGTTCTTCCACACAGTCTGGTTCTCAAAATTCTTCATCACAATAAAAGCTTCTCCGCCCGGCAACGGCTTGTAAGATTTTGAAGCAACATCGTAATAATATCTTTTGCCGTTCTCTACCTTGTAAAATTTCTTAATTCCTGCTGCGATCATTTCATCTAACCACGGAGCTACCTTATAACCTGCATCGCGCATAGCCTTCACTGTGGATTCGACACCCAGCACGTCCCAGCTTTCAAAAGCTCCGATCTCCCATCCGAACCCAGCCATCATGGCATCGTCTACACGATATACTTCATCAGAGATCTCTGGAATGCGGTGTGAAATGTAAGAGAACAAACCATAATGAAATGCCCTGTAAAATTCACCAGCTTTATCAGTTCCCTGGCAAAGCATTTTCAATCGCGTCTTCAGATCATCGATAGGCTTGGCAGCTTCCAGGGTTGCAAATTTTGGTTTTACGCGGGGAGCATATTCCATGGTTTGCAGGTTGAGCGTGTGGATCTCTTTTTCAGCTCCGCCTTTTATTTTTTTAAAGAAACCCTGGCCGGTTTTATCGCCCAGCCAGTTATTATCAACCATTTTCTGTAACCATGATGGAATGCGGAAAGTTTCGCGGGCCTCATCGTTGGGGCAATTATCATAAACTCCTTTGGCCACTTTCACCAGCGTATCAATGCCCACAACATCTGCAGTTCTGAACGTAGCTGATTTAGGCCGGCCGATCACGGGGCCTGTCAATGCATCTACTTCATCAATGGTCAATCCCATTTTTTCTACCAATCCAAAAATGGCCATTATGCCATACACGCCAATGCGATTGGCAATGAAGGCAGGCGTGTCTTTGCACAACACAGTAGTTTTTCCGAGATAAAGATCGCCGTAATGCATCAGGAAATCGATCACTTCCGGATCGGTAGCCGGGCCAGGAATGATCTCCAGCAAGCGCAAATATCTTGGCGGATTAAAGAAATGCGTTCCGCAGAAATGCCGGTTGAAATCTTCGCTTCTTCCTTCTGCCATCAGGTGAATGGGAATGCCTGATGTATTAGAAGTGATGAGCGTGCCGGGCTTCCGGTGTTGTTCAACCTGTGTAAAAACTTTCTGTTTGATGTCGAGCCGCTCAACTACTACTTCAATGATCCAGTCGCACTGCGCAATCAGCTTCATATCATCTTCAAAATTGCCGGTAGTGATCTTCTTCACCACATCCTTATGGTATGCAGGCGAGGGATTGCTTTTTACAGCAGCCTGCAAGGCATCGTTTACAAGCTTATTGCGGACAGACTTACTGGTATTACCCTCTGCTTCTTTCGGTACAATATCCAGCAGCATTACCTGAACGCCAATTCCTGCAAAATGCAAAGCAATCCTTGATCCCATAACACCACTTCCCAATACAGCCACTTTTTTGATCGATCTTTTAGGCATATAAATTAGTTAGTTAAACAACTATTAGGTGTGAAATTAGGGAGAGAATCTGAGAATTTCAAATAGACAAGCTAACTCTGCTATATTTGGGCGGTTCATTGTTTAAAATGATATGCTTATGAGACAATTGACCATTGCCCTCGCGGCTGTATTGATCAGCCTTTCATGTAACAACTCCTCCAATGAAAAAGTTGTTCAAAAAACTGACACTGCTTCCACAACACAGCATGCGCAGACGTCAAATGAAAATCAAAAATTGATTGATGAATTAAAAAAGATGGGGATTATGCTTTCCTCAGGAGATAAAAATAAAGTAGCCGATCTTTTTCCGTTCCCGATGACCGATTCGGCATTCGGTATTTACCTGGGAGATAGTTTACAGGAAGATTACAAAAAAAATGGTAACCTGATCACCCGTGAAATGTTTTTGAAACACTACAGCACGTTTGTGCAGGCGCAGGACCTGAATGGCTTCAGGGATATTTTCAAAAACCTGCCGCTTGACAGCGTAACGTCTAAACAACCTTTATTTAAAGAACAGACCATTAAGGGAGAGCCTTGTATAGAATTCCATAAGATCGAAATACGTACAGACACTGTTGAGCTGCAATCTGGCTTCAGCGGTCTTGCCGATCCAAACAGTTCGGATGCCGACGTAGGTTGTGAATATAATTCTATCTGGTATTTCCGGTTCGATGGAAAGAAGCTGCGTTATTTATTTCATGCAGTGGCAGGTTGAGCAACTAGTATTACGGCTTTTGTCCAACCGCAACGATCATTTCACACGGTCCTGCAAACCCGTTGCCTGTTTCGAACTTTTGTAATTCCTGTTCTATTTCACGCCAGACAGATTGTTTTTCGGTATCGGTCAGCCCGTTCATCATTTGATGCAATGCGCCAAAAGATTCCCGCTCAAATTGTACGCACTCTTTAGCGGAAGGCAATAGTACGGGCGAATCAACCAGCGTTGACGATACATTTTTAAAGCCTGCAGTTTTAAATGCAGTTTCTATCACGCCTTCGGCTCCTAAGCTGAAAGGTCCCGGCTGACCTGGCAGCGGTGGCGGGAGATTGGCACGGTTACGTATGATCGAAACCGGGATAGAGAAAAATTTATTTTTATCAGGAGTGGAATAAACGATCGCAGCTACCCAGCCACCAGGTTTAAGTACCCGCAGCATTTCCTTTAATGCCTTCTGCTGATCGGGAAAATAAATAAGCCCTACCCTGGAGATCACCGCATCAAACGTTGCATCCGGAAGGGTCAGGTTTTCTCCATCCATTACGCTGGTTTCAATATTATGCACACCGGCAT
>JBAVMD010000123.1:0-1841 GCA_049689695.1 Chitinophagaceae bacterium
GGGCAGAACGTTTCAATACCTGCAGGGACTCGATGGTGCCTAATCTTTGGAGTATTTATACCGATGAAGGCATCAGTCATGCGTTTAAAAATTTCGAGATCGCGGCCGGATTGGATACCGGTTCACACAAAGGCCCTTCGTTTCACGACGGCGATTTCTATAAAACACTTGAAGCAGTAGCCAGTCTATACGCGGCTACGAAAGATAAAAAGCTGGATGAGATGATGGATAAGGCCATCGCAGTCATCGGCAAATCTCAACGCGATGATGGTTACATCTACACCAAGGCGATGATAGAACAGCAGCAAACCGGAACCCGGAAACAATTTGAAGACCGGTTGAGCTTTGAAGCATACAACATCGGCCATTTAATGACAGCTGGCTGCATTCACTATCGTGCAACCGGCAAAACAAATTTGCTCGACATAGCAAAAAAAGCAACCGAATATCTCTATAATTTTTATAAGAAATCTTCGCCTGCATTGGCGCGCAATGCTATTTGCCCATCGCATTACATGGGTGTAATAGAAATGTATCGTACCACTGGCGAGCCGCGTTACCTGGAGCTGGCAAAACACCTGATCGATACTAAAGGACAGATAGAAGATGGCACTGACGATAACCAGGACCGCATTCCGTTTCGCCGGCAAACAAAAGCAATGGGCCACGCGGTTCGTGCAAATTATCTCTATGCAGGCGTGGCAGATGTATATGCCGAATCAGGCGATACATCTCTGCTCAACAGACTTTTTATGATGTGGAACGATGTAGTGCAGCACAAAATGTACGTTACCGGTGGATGCGGATCGTTATACGACGGTGTATCGCCCGATGGAACAGTTTATAATCCAACGATCGTTCAGAAGATTCACCAGGCATACGGCCGCGATTACCAATTACCTAACCTTACGGCGCACAACGAAACCTGCGCCAACATCGGCAACCTGCTTTGGAACTGGCGCATGCTGTTGCTTACAGGCGAAGCGAAGTATGCCGATGTAATGGAGCTTGCATTATACAACAGCGTGCTCTCCGGCATTAGCCTGAATGGAAAGAATTTCCTGTATACCAATCCGCTTGCATATTCAAACGATCTTCCTTTTCAGCAACGCTGGTCAAAAGACCGCGTGCCGTATATCGCCCTATCCAATTGCTGCCCGCCCAACGTGGTGCGCACCATTGCAGAGGTCAGCAATTATGCTTACAGCGTATCTGATGCAGGATTGTGGTTGAATTTATATGGAAGCAATACGTTAAGCACACAATTAAAAGATGGAACATCATTAAAGCTGGTGCAGAAAACCAACTATCCCTGGGATGGAAAAATCAGGCTGCGGGTTGACAATGACCCGGCGAAAGAGTTTACGATGTTCCTGCGTATACCGGGCTGGTGTAAAAATGCAACGATCACGGTAAATGGCAAACCGCATACAGTAAAAAATAAGCCCGGTGAATATGCTGCTATTCAAAAAAAATGGGCGAAAGGAGACGTGGTAGAGTTAATACTGCCGATGCCCGCAGTTTTAATTGAAGCCAATCCCTTGGTAGAGGAAACACGCAACCAGGTAGCAGTTAAAAGAGGCCCTGTTGTTTATTGTCTTGAATCTACCGACCTGCCAAAGAATATCAATGTATTTGACATAGCTGTTTCTTCAAAAAATGTTTTCAAAGCAGTGCCGGTAAAGATTGCAAATAATAACATTACCGCACTGGAAACAAAAGCTTCGCTGGTGCAGAATGGAAACTGGGAGAATCAATTATATAAAGAAGTATCAGCGCAACAAACGTCTGTGAACATCCGGCTCATTCCTTATTTCGCGTGGGGAAACAGAGGGCATGCT
>JBAVMD010000124.1:0-11141 GCA_049689695.1 Chitinophagaceae bacterium
CACAACCGTTGCGCTGGAAGCTTTTTATAATTACAAAGAGTCTTTTTTTGATTTTTTTAAAAAAGTATCATTACGCGAACTGGATAAGGAAGAAACAAAAAAGTTGCTGATCGATTTAAGCAAAATATACGGGCAGGGAGAACAAATAAGTGAGATCATTAATAATCAACCGGAGAGAATAGAAACGCTCCGTGTAATTACCGGGGGAGTAATCAGAACGATTGTGGTGCTTTTTGACATTTTCATTGCGGACGAAGAAGGTAACTCCTTTAGGGACCTGGAAGTGGTTTTGGACAGAGTAACGCCACTTTATAAACACCGCATCGATGACCTGAATTTTCCTCAAAGAGAAATCATTAATATTATAGCCCTTAACTGGAATGCTATTCAACCCTCTGAAATTGCTAAAAAAGGGCATCTCGAAGAAGCCGAGGTATTTCGTATACTAAAGGAACTGGAAAAGCTTTACATAGTCGAAGCAAAATTTGAAAAAGGAGATAATGTTTTCTATCAATTAAAAGAACGCTTTTTTAATATTTGGTATTTAATGCGCCTGGCACCGCAGGGAGATAAAAAGAAAGTGATATGGCTGGTGAAATTCCTCAACGCATGGTACTCAAGGCATGAAATTAAACAGCGGGCTAAAGAATACATCGACCGGATCAATAAAGGCGTTTTAAATACGAATGAAGCATACCTGCGGGCTGCTGCATTTGCCCTGACAGGTCAATTGGGAACTGAATTAGAGCACCAGGTAATTACTCAAACCCGCAGCTATCTTGCTGAAAGAGACAGGACCATGGCCGAGATGCTTTCAGACTCTGAAAAAGAAATGCTGGATGACGCTATCAATCTTTATAACAATAACAGGCAGGAAGAAGCGATCCAATTGCTGATGCGTTCTGAAAGCAACCCGAGTTATCTTCTGGGCCGGTTTTACAGCACATTGAACAATCATGAGCAATCGATAAAATATTATCATGAATCGCTGAGGACCAATGATGCTCATGTATCAACATGGAAAGGGTTGGGGGTATGTTATTACGATCTTGGAGATTATGCCAAGGCAAAAACGCATTGGCTTAAAGCCATTGAATTGGATAATACTGACCCGGATATATGGTATGATTTGGGATTGGCCGAAAACAGCCTGAATAATCAAACTGATGCAATTAAGCACCTGGGCAAAGCAATTGAGATCGACAAAAATTATATTGATGCCTGGAATACATTAGGTTCGATTTATGATAACCTGAAAGATTATGAAAAATCAATATCCAATTATGAAAGAAGCATCGAAATAAATGAACGAAATATTGAGGCATGGAACGGCTTAGGCGTTGCGTATGATTATTTAAAAGATTATGACAAAGCTTTATGGCACTTTAAAAAGATCCTCGAAATAGATGACAAGCAAGTCATTGGATGGCACAACCAGGGTGCAAGCTTTTTCAATCAGGCGAAATACCAGGAAGCAATTCCTTATTTTTTAAAAGCACTGGAAATCGACCAACAATATGCAGACTCAATTTACTTCCTTGCTTTGTCCTATGAAAACCTAAAAGAGTATGAAAAAGCAATAGCTTATTTTCATAAAGCAATAGAAAATACTACTGTATACACTACTCACGCGCTGTACCAGCTAGGAGGGATATATGAAAAGACGGGATTTGAAGAAAAAGCAAAAACATTTTACCAGCAGGTTGTATCAGTTAAACCGGAAGATTACCCAAGCTTAAAATATAAATTGCTTCGGTTACAATTACAAGAAGCGATTGTAGCAGAAAACGGGGAAAAAACCTGGAATATATTGCAGGAGGCGTGCAAGCCTTTTTTAATCCGTACCAATTATCTGGATTTTAAAAGCGCGGGCCAATCGTTTCTCTCGTTTATACCACGGCAAGATGTAATTATTGAATGCGCTACCCTTCCATTCTATGAGAAGATTAAACTTTATAAATTAACTGCCCGAAATACAGATCAATTACCATTCCGGTATCTCTTAAGCGATCAGAAAAAGGTTTATCCGCTGAATCTATCGAATGAACCTATTTATGAAACAAATAATCTGGGCTTTTTCATCAACAGCCAGAATGTGTTCGATTATGTCATATTCTTTTTTGATGCCGTTGCAGGCAGGCATGGAAGATTCCATATCCTGAGAAATAAGGAGGAAATTCCCTGGCTTTTAAATACCCCTGCAGATGCAAAAATTACCGAGGCCCTGCGTTCGTATAAAATAGAGCCGATAATTTCCGAATCAGCTGATGAATTTGTAATCAGCTGTTATATGATTTTTAAAAACTCGCTCTTTTCATCAAATGTCCACGTAGTCAAAGTAAATGGCCTAATGTCTTTAGACAAAGAGACCCTTATTATAGAGGGCATGCCCGTAAAAGATATTGATCTTGATACACCGCTCGATATTTTAAATTCCCTGAAAAAAGCAATTATTGAAGATCCTGTCAACTACGAGGCATGGCATCAATTAGGGTACATTTATAAAAACGAACTGCGTGACCCCAACCTGGCTATAGAAAGCTTTACCAGCGCTGTTGAAATAAATGGAAAACTTACTGATGCGTGGCTTGAATTAGGTACTTTATATCAACAGCGTAATGAATATGAAAAATCAATTACGGCTTTTAACAAAGCCCTGGAGGCAGACAACAAAAATGAATATGCACTATTCGGCGCAGGATTCGGTAATGAAATTATTGGAAATACAAAACAGGCCATTGGGTTCTATAATGATTTACTGAAACTCAACGAGAACAATAAATACGCACATTATAATCTGGGTTTAATTTATGACTACCGCTATCATGATTTTGAAAAAGCGCTAACGCATTATAAAAGCGTCGCGGATCTGGGTGATGACAATGCAGCAAATTCGGTTGCGTGGTTATGCTATAAACATAAAAAGAAAAGATCCCTGGCACTGCAATATGCGTCTGCTGCTATAGAAAAAGTCCATAACATACATTATACAAATACCATAGCTTGCATCTATTTGTGGGATAATCAAATAGAAAAATCTTTAGATTTTGCTAAAGCCTTCCTTTATAACGACAAGTATATTTCCGAAGTTGAGCCTGAAATACTGAACTACTTACTTCATCTGGCCGCAAAAAAACAAACAGGATTTTTAAAAGAATACCTGGAAGGGGAGTGTAATAAATACGCAGATCGGTTCAAGCCGGTTTATTATGCTATTTTAAAGATAACCGGCTCTCAAGAATATAGCCGTATCACCAATGAATTAATTGAGCCGGTGAGAGAAATCATAGCTGAAATAGATCAAATGGCTATTGACTATGCATGAAAGCCACATGCGCTTTTGCTGTTGAATGTCATATATTGCAATTGCCTTACATTCACTTAAATACTGCTCAATGGCCCCCGAAACCGTCTTCAGCATCTGTAGCACTATTGCTATGGTTGGCTGGATCATCCTCATTGTTCTACCCGGCTGGTATGCTGCAGACAAATTCATCATCGGCATCATTATTACTTTGTTTGCGCTGGTATACGCGTGGATGCTCTTCAGCGATTTTAATTTTTCCGATGCAAAAAAATTCGGAAGCCTCGATGGCGTGATGGAGCTTTTTAAAAACCAAACGCTTGTTACAGCGGGGTGGATACATTATCTCGCATTCGATCTTATGACAGGCTTGTTCATTCGCTACAATGCGCAAAAACATGGCATTTCACACTGGCTGGTGATACCATGTCTGCTGCTCACTTTTATGTTCGGACCTGTAGGCTTATTGTTGTACCTGTTGCTGAGATGGATCATCACAAAATATTATTTCGCCGATAACTTTAACGCGTGAAAGCCTTCCTGGAAGAAATTTTTTATATCTATTGTGATATTCGCCTGGGCCATGGGATGGCTGTTGTTTTACCTGCAGAAACGAGGCAAGGTAAAAGCCTATTCCATCATGGTGGTAATTGTGTTGACGTTTGAGATGGTGGTGAAACGCTAAATTTCCTTCCTCGCCTTCGGCAGCGTAAACATAAACGCACTTCCCTTTCCTACTTCGCTGGTAACACGCAGCCTGCCGCCATTCTTGGTAAGAAATTCTTTGCAGAGCATCAGTCCAAGCCCTGTACCACTCTCGTTGGCCGTTCCCTTACTGGTATAGTATTCGCTGAAAAGTTTTGCCCGTGTTTCTTCATCTATACCTACACCTGAATCTTTTACAGATATTTCAGTGAGGGTTCCATTTTCAATAGCCCCTACGCGAACACTGCCTTCTTCCGGCGTAAATTTTATGGCGTTGGATAAAAGATTGCGCAGCACCAGGTGAACCATTTCACGATCAGCATATACATAAACCGGCTCCTGCAATTCTGATTGAATGTGAATACGCTTTGCCTCGGCCTGCAGACGCAGCAATCCGCAAACGTCAGCCACCAGCGCAGCAATATCTATATTTTGCGGTTGAACAAGATCGGCCCGCATCTGGTTCTTTGCCCATTGCAACAGGTTTTCCATAAGACCGGTAGTGTAATTGAGATCGTTCACAACATCCGGTATCAGGGATTTTACTTCTTCGGGCGGAAGATCGTATTGCTGCATATTGGTAAACAGGTTGCGCAACGCATACATCGGCGTTTTAAGGTCATGAGAAATAACCGAGAACAATTTATTCTTTAATGAATTCAATTCAGTAAGCTGAATGGTTTGCTGTTCCAGCTGCTCCGCCTTTTCTTCTATCTCCGCCCGCTGCTTTTCAATTTCGAGGTTCACACGATGCAATTCCCTGTTCTTGCTTAATATATTGAACTGGTAACCTGTGTTTTCTTTTTTAATGAGATAAAGGCCGTAAAAGATAAATACGATGGCCAGCACCTGGTTGAAGAGATAAAAATAAAGACTGGCTGATTCCAGCTCGAACGTGTATTTTTTAAGCACCACTGCCAGCATGAAATAACTGATCATTGAAAATGCCAGAGAGAACATCATGTGGCTGATGCGCTGCAAAAAGAAAACAGATAGAATACCGTAGACGATAAAGAACAGCTCAACACCAAGATTAATGCCGCCCAGGTAAACAAGGCTGGTTACAAACGGTTGCAATACAAAATAAGCCATGATGGCCAGTTCGTACCGCCGGTGATGATTAAGAAACAACACCAGCATGCTTACAAGCCCGGGAAAAAAAGCTACGATCCATGCGATGGTAGGCAACTTGTCATCATTAAAAATTCCTGCAATGGGTGCTATGATGCCTGTAACAAGTCCTAAGAAATTCAGCTGGTTGAATAAGCCCAGCTTGCGCTTTTCAAAATCGTCCATCCCTTCGGTATTGCCGATGGCCCGTATTCTTGTATCCAGCCCCAATAAATTTTCCTGCATATAAACCGGAAGGTCGCGCACGTCTGCAGAGCGGATCTTTTTTCCGAAACGAATGGTGGAGTCTTTGGCCAGCTTTGCTGTACCTCCAAAACCGAGTGCCCGTACTTTTTGAATGAAGCGCGAACTACGTTCGCGAAGTGATTCTATGATGGAGGTAAATCGGATGGATTTAATTTTTTCCAGCAACCAAAGCGGTACTTGCAATAGCAAATCAGTCATTCCAATGGACTTTATCTTTCCCTGGAAATGAGTCAGGCTTTGGACGAGGAATTTCATAGCATAATCAGTTAGGGTAAAGGAAAAATGAACAGCGCCGTACAATGTAAGTATTTATTTTTAAGAATCAAATAGCCTTGCAAATCATTTATTTTCCCCAAAAAAGGGATCCGGGCCTTGAATAGATACACTAATGAATTGACAACCTTGCTTTTCAACCGGTTACATGAAATCCATTAATTATTCACGTGATCTTTTTAATGTCTTAATTTAAGGCCGGTTTCCAGAAGTTTATAACTATCATCAAAGACCTAAATATGAATCGCATTTCCCTGCTGTCAGCGCTGCTGATCATGACTTCTGCCGTTCAATGCCAGGGCCCCAAAGATGGGGCTGAGCCTTACCTGTTGGTTGGCACGTATACCTCAGGTAAAAGTAAAGGCATCTACGTATACCGCTTTAACAGTGCAAACGGTTCCGTTGAACATATCAGCACCGTAGAAGGAATAAAAAATCCATCGTTTCTTGCAGTGGCGCCCGATAAAAAACATGTATACTCCGTAAGCGAAGGTGATGGCATGGGCACCATTACCGCTTTTACTTTCGATAAAGGCATCCTGTCTCCATTGAACAGCGAATCATCGGGCGGTAATGGTCCATGTTATGTAACAACAGACCGCACCGGAAAATGGGTAGCCGCCGGAAATTATGGAAGCGGCAGCCTCGCCATTCTTCCCGTTCAGGCAAATGGTTCATTGGGTGCGTCCGTTACCACGATTGCGCATGAGGGTAAGAGTGTGAATGAGAACCGTCAGGAAAAAGCTCATGTGCATGCAACTGTATTTTCGCCGGACAACCGTTACCTGCTGGTTCCCGATCTTGGAATGGATAAGATCATGATCTATGCTTTTGATGAAGCAAATGGCAAACTGACTGCAACTGAACCGGCTTTATCCGATCCCGGTTCGGGCCCGCGCCATATCGATTTCCACCCTTCGGGAAAATATGTTTACCTGATGGAAGAACTAACGGGAACGGTCACTGTTTTTAATTATGATAAGGGCGGTAAGCTTACTGCCGCGCAAAGGATTTCATCGCATCCCGCAGGATATAAAGGAACGATCGGGTCAGCGGATATTCATGTATCACTCGATGGAAAATTCTTATACGCTTCTAACCGGGGGGAATCAAATACTATCGCGATCTTTTCCATCGACCATAAAAACGGGCAGCTTAAACCTTTGGGGCATCAACCAACAATGGGTTTAATGCCACGCAATTTCAATTTCGATCCAAGCGGTAATTATTTATTGGTGGCTAACCAGGGGAGCGACAATATCGCGGTCTTCAAAATAGATAAAAAAACAGGCATGCTTACTGCTTTGCCACAACTGATACAAGTACCGAACCCGGTTTGTGTGAAGTGGGTGACTAATTAGCAAATTTGAAAATTCGAAAATGGCTCAATGAAACAGCCGCTCGTTTCTTCATTGAGCCATTTTCGAATTTGCTAATTTGCTAATTTCCTTCTCGCTCTCGACTTATTAAAAATATTGCTCCCTTTATCAATTCCCTGACGGAGTTTTTTTTGTTCTTCTTCCGGAAGATGAATGATTTGCTGGCATTCGGCGCTGCAGCAACCTTCGTATTGTTTTGCGCAGTCTTCGCATTGAATGAATAAAAGATGACAGCCTTCGTTCACGCAATTGGTATGCGTATCGGCAGGCTTGCCGCATTGATGGCAACGTGCGATGACCTCCTCGCCTACCCGCTCGCCCAGCCGGTCGTCGAACACAAAATTTTTACCAAGAAATTTATTAGGCAGTCCTTTTTCTTTTACAGTATTCGCGTAATGAATGATGCCACCTTCCAGGTGAAATACATTTTTAAATCCTTTGTGTAGTAAATAAGCAGAAGCTTTCTCGCACCGGATGCCGCCTGTGCAATACATGATGATGTTCTTATCCTTATTGGTGTCCAGCATCTCTGCAGCCATGGGCAGTTGTTCGCGAAAAGTATCGCTGGGCACTTCGATAGCGTCTTTGAAATGGCCTACCTCGTACTCGTAATGATTGCGCATGTCTACAACAATAGTACCCGGATCATCCGTGAGTTGGTTGAATTCCTCAGCATTTACATACCGGCCTTTATTGCTCATGTCGAAAGCGGGATCTTCGATCCCATCCGCCACGATCTTTTCCCTGATCTTTACTTTAAGCACCCAGAAAGATTTTCCATCATCGTCAACCGCGATGTTCAAACGCATGTCTTTCATGGGTTCAATGGAATAGAGATAATCCTGAAGCGACTGGAAATTGCTTTGCGGAACACTGATCTGTGCATTGATGCCTTCGTGCGCAATGTAAATGCGGCCGAATACTTTCAGCTCGTATAGGTGCTTGTACAGATCGTCGCGGAATTGCTTGGTGTCCGGGATAGGAAAATAACGGTAAAAAGAGAGCGTCCTGCGCGGTTCTGTTTCCTGGTATAAACGTTCTTTGAGCTCCTTTTGGGAGATACGATTGTGTAATACTGCCATTGATCTGAAATTTTAAGGACGTATGCCTGACGAACAAAATTTCAGCGCAAAGGTATGAAAGACAAACATCAAATAATAAACACCAAAGTCTTTTGTTATTTTTTTACAAGTTCATAGATCAACGACCAATCAACGTCCTTCAAAACTCTATCCAAAAGCTCAGGATTGCATTCAATCCTTATCATCACATGCTGAACAGTAAGCCTTGACGTTTTTTGCGGAAATTCATTGGTAACTTTTATTCCCTGGGAACCATCCTGCTCATTAGTTACTTTCGGCTGCACCTTACCAAACACGATTAAACAGGCATCCATTGACTCAGTGATATCTCCGCCGGTCTCCGGAGCAACATTGGATGCACGTACCGCATACGCAGCCCCCGGTATATTCACAGGCTTTGACCCGCCTTTAAAAATGGTCATGCCATAGCTCACGTTATTCACCATAGTGCGAATGCGTATGCTGGTGCTGCTCCTGGCACGATAGTTCCAGTCGAAAAATTTTTTCGTAGCTGCTTCCGAAGGCTTTGATAGCATTTCATTCTGCAAAGATGTATACTCTTCATACAGCTTGCTGTAAGCAGGTGAGGCAGGGTTCAGGTTCAGCTCCAGGTAAAACACGCTTACATCAGAAAACGCCGGATTAAAAAAAGATCTTTCGCTTTCTCTTCCCATCGCTGCAATTGGTTTGTAATCCATGCTGCTGTTAGCATGCGTCCATTCTTCTGCCGGCCAGTTGTCGATAAGCTTTGCGAAAGCTTTCCTGAAAGCAGTTCTGATCCTCTTGTCGAGCTCAATTTCACAAGGTGTAGCAGAACGATTCTGAGTTCCGGTGAATTGGTCGATTGCAGTGTTGTTACAATCTGAACCCGGAATTTTATCGGTCACAATTTTAGAAGCCATCTGCGCATGCAGTGGGGATATGAATGCCGCCATGCATAAAATGAATGCAGTTAAAATGTATGTACGCATATTATTGCTTTGTAAATTCTACCCTGCGGTTATTAGCTTTGTTCTCCGGTGAATTGTTATCGTTGAGCGGCTTGCTTTCACCAAAGCCTTTTGAAGTAAGCCGTGAAGCATCTATCCCCATTTTCGATAATTGTGTTTTTACGGCCTCTGCACGCTCCTGCGAAAGCTTCAGGTTATAAGCATCGTCACCGTCAGAATCAGTATGGCCGCCTACTTCGAACTTCAGGTCTGGCTTATCGGTCATGAGCTTCACTATCATATTCAGCGTGCCCATGCTTTCAGGCTTGATGGTAGCTTTGTTTACATCGAACGTGATGCCATGCGTTACGATCTTTCCCTCGGTGGTAAGCTTATCGAGCATATTCATGCCTGCTCCTTCTGCAATCCGCACATTTTTTAAGCGGAGCGGCGCAATGCCTCCGAACGTAATTGCTGTTGGCGTAAACTCACAATCGGGAACAACCAGTGTGCGGTACTGATCGATATATAATTTCATCTGCTTATTCTTGTAGGCAATAGCCACATGATGCCATTTACCGAAATAGTTATCCTGGTCGCCTTTGAATTCGGCAACCAGTCCGCCTCCCGGAAAATTGGTAGAGGTTTCACCCATTCCGCGGAAACCGACAGACTTGTCTTCAGTATCATCATTTGGCTTGAAAAATACGATGATGCCATACTCTGATCCATCCGTTATAAAATAATCAAATTCGATAGTGAATGCTTCGCCGAGATAAGCGGCAGTCTTCATGCGGGGCGACGACTTTGCATAATTGCCATCGGTCATAACAAAGAAAGACTCCCCTCCTGCATTATTCACCACTCCCTGGCCATATACAAGTTTCCAATGCGCAGGAAACTCACCGTCCTGATCGCTGCGAAAATCATCTTCGAAAATGATCTTATTGCCCGGAACGAAATCGTAATTCTGATAACTTTTGAACGAGGACTGCGCTGTTGATGCAGGCGCAAGCGTATCCTTTGAAGCAGCGGGCGCTTCCGGCTTTGAAGATTTTTCTTCAGCATTGCCGGATGAAGGTGCTTTATCTGATTTATCTTTTTTGCTCAGCGCCTTATCTATGGCTTCGTCTGTTTTTTCTTCGGCCTTCTGGCTGGCCTTGCTTTTTAATTTATCCTTGATGTTAAATTGTGATTGGGAGTAATGAAATGCCAAAAATAACAACAGCAGAAGCAGTAGCTTTTTCATACGTGTGATTTGTAGAACAAAGCTACTTTCCGGCAGAAGGCGAGTCAATCACAAAAAAGTGTGATGCGAACGGGGAGGTTACCTCCTTCCATACACCTTGTTGAGCGCTTCCGTTCTGCTCTGCACATGAAGCTTCTCATAAATATGCCTTGCGTGGCTGCGAACGGTTTCCATGCTGATGCTCATTTCTGCAGCGATCTCCTTATAACGCAATCCTTTCGAAAGCGCTTTCAGTATCTGCCGCTCCTTTGGAGTAAGCATGTCCGCATCGTCGATGCTGTCTTTATGCTGGAAAGAGGCTATCACCTTGCGTGCTATCTGGCTGCTCATGGGCGAGCCGCCCGCATGCACTTCTGAAATGGCATCGAGTATTTTATCAGGAGTGATCTTTTTTAATAGATAGCCAGACGCTCCGGCTTTCAAAGATTCAAAAATATTCTCATCGTCTTCGTACACTGTGCTCATGATAAATTGTGTAGACGTGCATCGTGGCTTCAGCCTGCGCACGCATTCGATGCCGCTGATGCCGGGAAGTTGAATATCCATGAGCACTACATCCGGCGAATCAATTGGCAGTTGCACCAGCGCTTCTTCTGCTGTTGCATACGTGTTGGTACATACAAAACCATCGCTGCTGTCTATCAGCAACCGGAGCCCTTCGCGAATCTCCCGGATGTCTTCTACTATTGCGACTATTATCATGTATTGTTACAAATATATCTCCGATGACCATCGCGATCAATCACAAAAAAGTGTTACGCCGTTACCATCAGCCGGGTGGTTGTTCCCTTTCCCGGCAATGAGTCCAGCTCATATTGTCCTCCTATCTGCACCATCCTGTTG
>JBAVMD010000125.1:0-6947 GCA_049689695.1 Chitinophagaceae bacterium
ACAAAACAGTCTGGGAAGCGCTGGAAATAAACCGTGGCAACCTGGTGAATGCGCGGGTGGATAAAAAGACCTCGCCGCTGGGAGTGATAGAGATAAGTATTGTTGATAAGACACAGCCCGCTTCGGCATCATTTACTCTTGATAATTTCAAAGCGCATGACCTGCCGGGCACCGCTTCCTGTAACCTTAAATACCAGAAGCTGGTTGTCATTAATCCGGACGATCCTGATGACCATGGCACGCTTGAGTGGGTAGACGATCCTTCCACATTTGTTTCCATCGCTAAAATAAAAGACATCAAATATCCCGTTATCACTTCGTTTGAGGCAAAGCAGTACATCATTTCCAAAGGGGAGACCGCAGAAATCTCATGGAAATCCGAGAACACCGATTACTGCAACCTTGATGGCAGTAAAGTAGTTAAGAAAAGAGACAGGTTGAAACCAATTGATTTCATTTCCGAAACGCTTGCAGAATCCGGCGAAACAAAATATGCATTAACTGCACACACAAATGACAGCGTTGAAAACTATGATGACAGCAAATTAACCATCAACGTGCTTGATAACTCACGATCAGGGATATTTGTTTTCCTTCCACCGCAATCAACCCTGATGGGAATATATCCATACGATGACAGGCTATATGCTATCGTGTTGCACAAGAACCCGCAGGTGAAGGCGTATTTGTATTCTTCCGCCAGCGGGCTTATGAACTGGCAACAGGTTTTCCGCTATCCTGATCAACCTGTGGAGCTGGATGTGAAGCTGGCTGGCAGTCCCGGCGTGGTTTTCAGGAACAGGCTTTATCTCATCGGCGGCAGCAGCTTTGATCCTGATAAGCCGGGCAGCGATATTGGTTATTATAATTTTGAAACGAAAGAATGGATCTCTTCTAATCAGATGAAGAATACCAGCTTTCCTCCTTCGCGCATGGGTCACTCCTGCATTGTTTACAAGGATGAGATCTGGTTGTTGGGCGGGTATCATCCTGCGCAGGGAACGTTGAGCGATATCTGGACGACTAAGAACGGTCAGTCATGGGCAAAAGCAGGAATTACTTTGCCCAATGGCGGCGGCTGCATGATGGGCGCCACAATATACAAGGAGGAGCTTTGGATATACGGTGGCTTTAAACAAGAGCCGGGCGGCGATTCTTACAGCATTGAAGATACTCGTAAATGGGATGGAAAAAGCTGGGGGACTAAACTGAAATGGAACGTAGAAACTGAGGCGTTCATGAAGAAGCTCGAGTACAAGGCTTGTTCATTAGCAGTTGAAAAAAACAGCCTGTTCCTCTTCAGCACTTCGCGGCACTCATCACTATGGGAACATAATATTTTCAGGATCTACGAGCAGAACGGCTGGGATGCAAGCAACGAAAAAACAACCAACGACTGGGGCATGGACCAGGATGGCTACAGCCTGCAGACAATAGTTTATAAATCTACTATCTGGATAAGAGCTATACGCCTGGCCGGCAGCAAAGATGCTGGCGTAGCAGGCAAAGAGTTGTACTACTACTACTATGTACCGTCAAATAATTTTCTATGAAGAAAAACAGTTACAGGCATTCGGTAATTCTTTTCACGGCCATACTGATGACTGCCGGTTTATTTGCACAGGTGAAAACTGTGGTAAGACTTCCCGCTACAACGGTGAGCACACCTTCTTTCAAAGTAGTGCCGGCTGATGCCGCAAACCTGTTGGTATCGGCAGAAGGCACTGCAACTAAAAACATGAGCTACGTGCAGTTCGATCTCTCCGGCATTCCTCCAAATGCAAACATTGTATCCTGTTCGTTGCGGCTAACCCTGGCGGCAGAGCCTTCTGACAGAACAAGCGTGGTGGTTCACCAGGTAGTAAACGACGATATGAATTCACCATCAGTTCACGGCCCGCAGATAGATTCAAAGACAATATTGAAAGAAGACAATCCCAGGAACAGCGTAATAGTATTAGCGGGTATGCCGCCTGCAGTATTGCAACAGGCATTGAGCAAGCGAAAGCTTACGCTCAGGCTGTCCACCACATTCCGCAATGGAAGCGCAGCTTTTTATTCCAGCAGGTTAACTGATCTTCCCGTTCAGCAACAGGACCCTGCATTTATTCCCCGGCTTGTTATTGATTATACCCCCGAACCAGCCCCTTCTCCCTGGTCCGCTTATCGTGCAGACGCGCAGCATACAGCTATGTCACCCGCTATTTTCGCCGGAGCAAAACCTGCGCAGTATGCAGTGAAAGAGATCACTCAGTTCAATAATAATATTCAGAAGAACATGCTGCACTACAAAGACAAAATATACATGGTGGCGCAGGATGGAGCTTCTTCTTATCATTTGTATTCAGTAGACCCCGTTACAAAGCTGGTAACGCCGGCTGTAAGCAATGTTCGGGTACCTTCTGTAATGGGCGCTATCGACCAATTCGGGAGGTATTATCATATTACCGATTCCATTATCGTTATAAACCTGGAAGCCGGCAATACCATTGGTCCACGCATAGCGCTGCCTGGCAATTCGCTTGTGAAAGCAGCTCCTACCGTTGGGAAAGACGGAACGCTTTATCTTGCTACACGATCTTACATCTATGCTTACTCGCCTTACCCGCGTTTTGACCTGTTATGGCAATATGCAACTCCGTCTGAGAGCATGAGCAGTGTTGCGCTCAGTCCTGACGGTACAATAGCTTATGTTGTATTCGGCGATCCATTAAAAGTGATTGCAATCAATACTGTTTCGGCAGAAGGGAAAGAGATAATGCTCAACAAAATGGCCGGCGCGGGCAAAGGCGGCGGCATGATACCTGTTGTAAATAACCAGGGCCGGCTATTTGTTACAGATGAATTCCCCACCGGCAATACCTTATACGTTATAGATAAACTTACCCTTGACACAACAATAGCCGGCTCAAAAATATCACAGCCAGTTGTTGCCGGTGATGGTACTGTGTATTATTCAGACAAGGGGACCCTGATGAGCTATGGAACGGACAAGACTGTTCGTGAATTTGTAAAAGAGGTGGGAGAAGTTAGTTATATGGCTGCTGATGCGGGTAATAATATTTATTGCTGGAATACTGACAACCGCTTTTTTGGATTTGCCAGGGACGGCACACGGTTTCTTACTATGGACAAACCTTTAGCTGGTTCGTCTCGTGAGTGGGATATAACGCTTGCTGCGGATGGTTCGCTGTATACCGGCACCAGCACAAGACTATACGGCATTCGCCCTTCGTCATTTTCGCCATCTGCCTATGATTTTACCATACAGGACCTCATGTATAACAACCGTACCTTCAGGGCGGATGTATTGACGGTTCCGGAAGGCATCAGCTTTCAGCAAGGTTATTCAACAACGCTTACAGGCGCACAGTCTGTGAATTTATCACCGGTATTAAAGCCAGGGTCGAGTATAAAGGTAGTATCGGGCGGCACTATTTCTTTCAGACCAGGTTTCAAAGTAGAAGCAGGTGCAGAGCTTTCGTGCAAGACAGGTTATTGAATGCTGATTCTGTTAGCACTACATGATATGGTTAATGAGTACCCGCACTATCTTTTGAAATAATCAACCCATCATATGGTATGCTCAGCAGAATACTCTTTTCATTAATAAGTGGCCTTATCTCAGTTATTTCCAGCGAATCCAGTAACTGATTTTTCAGGTAAAAAGTCTTTACCTGTCCATTTGATTGATGCCAGCGTATCACTTTGCACTGGCAACTGGCATTTTCAATTTCATTGATCACTTCTTTAATAGTTCCTCCCTTACCCAGCTTTATATATATTTCTCTAATGCCGATTATTGTGTTCTTATCCCCCACATCAAAATTCCACGAAGATGAAATAGCCGGCAAATATTGCCTGCCGCTATTCAAATTCAATAGCGAATGTCTTGGCGATTCAGTATTACCGGAATTGGACTTTATGCGGGAATAAACTGAAACAATTCCCGGCGATTCAAACTGCATATAACCGATATGATTAAAACTGGCGCCATAGCGGTCGTACACAAAATATCCATCCTTGTATTTAATGTCCACCAGGTTTGATACGACTTTATGATATCTCGAAGCGTCAGATATCCTGGCCTGCGGCGACCCTGTGTAGCATAGCCATATACCTTCCACACTGTCAATCTCCTTTGCGGTGGGCAGGTAGGGAAGAATATTCATCTCCTTCTTTATGGTTTCCCACTCCCTTTTTGAACGGGTATTGCTCCAGAATAAAGCCATCACCCCAATAACCATCAATGCCATCAATAAAGCCATAATCCTTATGGTCTTTTTCCGGGCGATATTTTGTCGCTCTACAGCACCGAATTTTTTTTTAAGCTCTGATTGATGCTTTTCCGTATCCTGGACCAATGATTCCACCAGGTTTTCATCAATGGGATGTTGCTTAAATGCTTTTCGCCCCATGCCATATAAATAGATATAGCAAGCGTCGATGAGAAATGGTCTTGGGTTGGCAACAATACCGATCAGGGCATCTTTTATCTGCCCACCCGTGATATCATATTTTCTGTGGGGGTATTCAGGACTTTGGGGGTTTACCCCGGCGCTATAGCCTTCCGTGCCCCATTCCTCAGCTTTGAATGGTAACTGGTTGCTGATCTGGCTTAATACAATAGCCAGGGATTCATAATTCTTCCGGTTTGTGTTTTGAACGATCTGCTGGCCGGTTTCCAATTTGTACTTCTCTATTGCCTTTGTAAGCAAGTAAATGATTTCCTCTTTACCGCTTTTAATATTTTGCATATTTTATTGGCAATAAATCAATTATAAAATTTCGGAAATTGGTTTAATCGTTTCGGAAACCAAGGTAGTTATTTTGTAATAATTCTGAATATACCTAATCCGCCAAAATATCATCACAAAGTTATATTGCTAATTCATTTTCTATCAACGATTGCCAAAATTTAGCTTATGAAAATATTATTTGATTCAACGATCAGGTTGGTTTCAAAAACGAATACAGTTGCCGGATTGCTTCTTTTTACCTGTTTCCTGGTTCTCTCCTACAACCCTCTCTCGGCCCAGGTCAGTGGCCTGGTAACAGAAAAAACCACCGGCAGACCACTTGAGGGAGTAACTGTAACCCTGAAAAATGAAAACACAGGTACAACCACCAACAATGCCGGAAGATACCTTTTAAAAACAGACAATCCGGAGACAGCAGTTTTGGTTTTCAGTTTTATTGGTTACAAATCTATCGAGGAACCCATAAAGGGAAGGACAACTATCAACATTGGATTGGAAGATTCATCTATAACAATGCAGTCGGTAGTAGTGACAGCATTGGGATTTGAAACGCAAAGGGACAAGCTCGGGTATTCCTCATCTAAAATAAATGGCGAGCAGGCGGCCAATTCCGGCGAAGTAAACCTGGTAGATGCACTTGGTGGCAAAGCATCTGGTGTCAGGATCTCCCGCTCATCTGGCTCTGACCCCGGGTCAGCATCTCAAATCTTAATCAGGGGGCAAAGTACCATCACAAGAGGTACTGATCCTCTTATCGTATTGGATGGCATCCCTGTCAGCAGCGACAGCAGGGGCGAAACCAGCCAGGGCACAACCCAACAAAGCAGGTTAAATGACATCAATCCCGATGATATTGCTACGATACAGGTATTAAAAGGCGCGTCCGCTGCCGCACTATGGGGTACGCGGGCGGCAAATGGCGTGCTCGTTATTACTACTAAAAAAGGAGCAAGCAACAACAAACTGAACGTTAGTTTTAAAACCACCTACTCTATTGATGAGATCAATCGTAATTACTCGCTGCAATCAGCGTATGGACAAGGAACCAATGGCGCATGGGCTGCTAATAATGCCCGAAGCTGGGGTGATAAGATATCCAACCGTGCCGGTGGCGCTGATGCTGTAAATACAGGCGCTGATTTTTTTGCAGGATATCCAACCGGTACTGTTTATTATCCTATCACCACTAAAAACAGTAAAGAAACCTTTTTAGATAAAAACTATGATAATGTTTTTGGCAAAGGCCATTACCTGAATACGTCCTTATCAATAAGCGGCGGCGATGCAAAATCCAATTATTTTATGAGCATCGGTGATATGAACCAGCAGGGTATTATCAAAAACAACAGCAATTATCGCAGAACTACTTTTCGTATCAACGCTTCAAGACAATTTAATAAGTGGTTGAAAGCTTCCAATAAAGCTTCTTACACATTGACCAATTCTGACAGAGTAAGAAGGGGCGCCAGCAGCGGTGGTGTAATGCTTGGTTTATTGCGTACACCTGCTGATTTCGATAATACCGATTATATAGGTAGCTATTACTCCTCTCCAACGGCCGCGTTTGTTCCCAACAGGCAAAGGGCTTACAGAAGTTACCTTGGTACCAGCACTCCGGGTTTCAGCAATCCATTATGGACCCTTTACAAACAGGACAATAGTAATAATGTAAACCGGTTTATTAATAGCTTCGAATTATTCCTTACTCCTAACAAATGGCTGGATGTTACATTAAGAGCCGGTCTCGATCATTTCAATGAAAGAGAACTTACCTATTTGCCTTATTACACTATCAACGCAGCATCGGGTTTGTATAGCCGGGATGAATATGGTCAAACACAATTCAATTTCGATTTTATTATCAGGGCCAAAAAAGATTTTGGTGATAATATAAAAACAAATTTCCTTGCCGGGTTTAATTACAATAGTTCAAATGAGGGTTTGTTGAGCGCCACGGGTACCAACTTTATTATTCCCGACGGGCCAAGAGATATCGATAATTCACTCATTGCAAACCGAAGTATTTCCGACCGCTTCGAAAAAACAAGAACAAATGCCGGCTATGCCACTGTAGGTACAGAATTTTATGACCAGCTTTTTATTAACCTCACAGGCAGATTAGAAGCAGCATCTACTTTTGGTGAACTATCCAATAATCGTTTTTTTTATCCCTCGGCCGATATAGCC
>JBAVMD010000126.1:0-2936 GCA_049689695.1 Chitinophagaceae bacterium
TGATAAACAGTGCAGTTGCGAACGATCACATCCTGCGTTGGCATTGCACGCTTGCGGCTTTCTTCATGGCGTCCGGATTTGATGCAGATGCCATCATCGCCTACATCAAACACGCTGTTCTCCATCAGTACATACCTGCAGCTTTCCAAATCGATGCCATCACCATTTTGTGCATACCATGGATTCTTCACCTGTAGATTTCTGATCGTGATGTGCTGGCTCATCAGGGGATGAAGGCACCAGGCTGGTGAATTTTGAAAAGTAACACCTTCCAGCAGGATTTTGCTGCAATTTGCGAGCACGAGTAAATTGGGGCGAAGGAAATCTTTGATCTCATTGTAAAACGTGCTCGTTTTTTCGGGCGAGATCACACCTGGGTTTTTCAGCTTTGATCCTTTTAAAGAACTCTCAGTGGGATACCATGTTTTTTTATCATCGCTCAACATGCCACCTGAGCCTGTTAATTTTTTCCAGTTCGATTCAGTTAGTTTGTCTTTTTTAACCATGCGCCATGCATCACCGGCCCCATCAATGATTCCAAAACCCGTGATGCCTATGTTGGTTGCATTGCTTGCAGATATGGGCGATTGATTGCGCATTTGCGGCAATCCTTCCCAGTTGCCTTCAACCAATGGGTATTGGCTGAAATCTTCCGTAAACTGCAGTATTGCATTTTTCTGAAGGTGAAGATTCACATTGCTTTTTAATACGACCGGGCCCGTGAGCCACATGCCGGTGGGCACCAGCACCACACCGCCGCCTTTTTTATGGCAGGCCTCAATTGCATCATTAATGCTGCGCGTGTTGAGCGTAACACCATCGGCAACAGCTCCATATTTTACAATGTTGAAAGTATCTTTCTTAAAAACAGGTAATAACACTTTAAATAATGCCTTGGGAGGATTTTGCTGAGCATGAACGGGAAGCATGCCTGCCGACAGCAGAACCACTAATAATCGTAGCACGACAACTCTTTTGACCATATGACAAGCAGATTTAGCGCTGAAAATCAATAACAATTCTACTCACTAATCCGCAAAGCCAGCGCAGTTTACAGGGCTTTTTCTACGCAATCGTTACCGGTAACGATGGCGGCGGCCTTGGGTTGGAGGTTTGAGGTTGTCCCGATAGCTATCGGGAGAGGTTAATGCCTCTGAATTCTGTCTTTTTAGTTAATACGAAACCAGTCGATATCGGCAAAACCGGCGTCGTTGGTGCTGGCATTCCTGATGCAGAAAAAGCCTGTTTTTGCCCCTATCCAACGGCCGGGTTTGGCGATGAACGGTTCACCCACCGGCGTGAAATTTTTAGCATCGGTGCCGTATTCAAAATTGCATACAGTTCCGGGCTGCACTTTTACCCTGAAGTAAACAATGGAATCAGTGATCTTTTGCAACACTTTCGATGTTTCTGCATTGCCTTTGTCTGCGGCAGCACAAACACCCTGCACCAGGTAAATGCCATCTGCTTTTTTTTGCAATGAAATATATGCATAGCTGGCGCCCATCACCACCAATCCGAATTGCTCACCTTCCAGCCGTGGCAGGAAACTGAACTTCATGGTTGCAGTAAATGTTTCGGCAGGAAATTTCTGCAGTAACAGGTTGGGAACATCCCAGAGTGTTTTGAATGATTCAGGTATTTTATCAGAAAACACGCGCAACACTCCTTTTGAAGGATAAGGATATACCCAGGTAGATTTTGGATTGGCATGCCATTGCCATTGCAATCCCAGCCGGCTTTCATTGAATTCATCGCTTTCGGGCGGATTGATCGCAGGGAAAACTTTACCCACGTTAGGTTTTTTATACGTGAGCACGGGCTCGCCTTTGCCATCGTTGTCTTTATCGACACCTATCACCGGCCAATCGTTCTTCCATTGCATAGGTTGCAGGTGCACTACGCGTCCATAAGCATCTTTGTCCTGGAAATGAATGAACCAATCTTCCCCTCCCGGTGTATTTACCCATGCGCCCTGGTGCGGACCATTTACCGGAGAGCTGCCTTGGTCCATTACAATTTTACGCTCGTACGGTCCATAAACATTTTTTGAACGGAGTACAAGCTGCCAGCCGGTTGACACTCCACCTGCAGGCGCGAAGATGTAGTAATAACCGTTCCGTTTGTGAAATTTTGGGCCTTCGATGGTTGGGTCGATATCATGGCCATCGTACACCATCACTCCTTCGTCGATTACCTGTGTGCCGGTTGCATTTAATTTTTTTATAACGATAATGCTCTTGATTCCTGCACGGCTGCCCGCAAATGCATGCACAAGATATACATCACCGTTATCGTCCCAGAGCGGGCATGGATCAATGAGGCCCTTGCCTGCCTGCACCAATACGGGATCGCTCCAGGGGCCATTTATGTTTTTAGATTTTGTAAGATAGATGCCGAAGTCAGGGTCGGGATAATAAATGTAAAATTCTCCTTTGTGGTATCGGATGGAGGGGGCCCATACGCCGTTGCCGTGTTGCGGTTTGGAGAAATGATCGTAAGGCGGTTGCCGTTGAAGTGCGTAGCCAATCAGTTTCCAGTTCACGAGGTCTTTTGAATGCAGAAGTGGCAGACCGGGAGCAGCGTTAAAGCTGGATGCGATCATGTAGTAATCGTCGCCTACACGAATGGCGTCAGGGTCTGAATAATCCGCGTGGATAATGGGATTTTTGTAAGTTCCATTGCCATTGTCAGGCCGCCATACACGTGAGGTTTGTGATTGAGATAGTTGTGTGAAGAAAATGGTTATGAGCAAGAAAAGAAACTTCATCAGTTAAGTAATTGTGGTTTTCGTATAGTGAAAGCAGGGGAACGCGGATCATCAGGATCTGTTAGGATCTATTAAGATCAGTTGCCGTATTTGTTATCGTTTAAAAATATTCAGGAACAAATCTTAATATATCCTAATAGATCCTGATAATCCGCGTTCCCTGTAT
>JBAVMD010000127.1:0-7398 GCA_049689695.1 Chitinophagaceae bacterium
ATGCGTGGTACTGTTATTTAGCATATCTAATTGTACAACCAATAATCACAGTATTATTCAACCACAAACAATCATCTAACTAAAACTCAGATTATGGCAAATAATTCAGGCAAAGCCGGGAACAGGGAAGAAAAACAAAACACTTCTAACCGTGGTTTTGCGGCAATGGACCCCGAGCAACAGCGGGCTATAGCCAGTAAAGGCGGACAAGCCGCGCACCAGCAGGGCCGGGCACATGAGTTTACCCCGGAAGAAGCACGTGAAGCAGGCCGTAAGGGCGGCGAAGCGGTCAGTCAAAACCGTGAGCACATGGCAGCTATCGGAAGAAAGGGCGGACAGTCCAGGGGCAACAGGGAGAATAACAGGGATACCAACAGAGATATGACCAGCGATAGAGATATGAGTACCGAGAATACCGCAGACCGGAGCGGAGAAAACAACGGGGAAAATATCACCCGTCACAGCGAAGAATAAGGATTGACCATATAGTTCAAAAGACTAAACCCTGGATATATCCCAGGGTTTTTTTATGTAATTATAGCACGATACACATTATATATATGAGCCCGAGGGTTTTGAGAATTTTTTTATACAACATCTTCGGGAGTTTTCGCGCATTCTGTAATGGTATAATATTAGTACTGGTTTATATGAAGAGGAATTGAGAAATAGTTGACACACAAAATGAAACGTTATGAAGATCGATAATGACATTCTGATACAGAATAAGATCTACGAGCACAGCAAGTTGGTATTATTGGCAGACGAGTTAAACTTTGATCAAACGTTTGGAGTTACCAGGTCCATTTTAAAAATACGCCGTAACCTGCACGTGATCGGATTTGATCTCAATAATGAATTTGAGAAAGAACTGGCGAATGCAAATCATGAGTTGATCTGCATCTGGCAGCTTGGGCGGTACATTGCCGTTATAAATGTCAAGAAAGACAAGCGTGAAGGTGTGATGCTTTTCTTTGAGTTCATTAAAGGCAATCATGCATTCAGGCAGTTTGCCCTGCAGATGCTGGAATCACTTTTCTGCGAAAAAGTATCCCTGGCTTTTGAAAAACATTATGAAGAAATGAATTCCGGCTTTTGCCCGGATGATGATATAGTTGAATTATCAGTAGATGCGTACGATCTTAATTAGGAATTAGGTCCGCAAACGCAGCACATTAATCCCATACTTTAATACCAAAGCGGAGCCTGCGACACAAACAGTCCAGGTTAAAATTTTTCTTACTGATCTGAGGCGCCTGGTTTTCCGGAGCGCCTCATCGTCTAAATGGTTGAGATATTCCCTGATACCACCCATATTCAACACTGCACGTCCTTTTGCAGTAATACCTACTACAGCTACGCTGCTGTTTTTTTCTACTTCAATGAAAGAATGATCTACAAGCAGTTGCTGCGCCAATTCGCCTGCAGGTGAAAAAAGCTTGAAGAAGTAAAGGAGGGAAACGCATTTTTCTTCCAGTTTCGCCAGTTCCTCTAATGTATAATCTATGTAGTCGTATGCTTTTTCGAGTATGTCCATGTTGGTATTGCAGAAAATTCTGAGCCACAAAGGCTTCGCCTTTTTCAGGCTAATGTTCTTGTGATTTAAAAAAAGGCGAAGCCTTTTAATTAAAAGACAGATTAACAGGTTTCTTGCTCTTCAGAAGCACACGCTTAAGATAATGATCTATCTCCCACCCTATTAACCTGCATAAGGCTGAAGCATTGCCTTCCATATTTTCCCAACGGTTGTCATTGTTCTTTCGGATCGAAAAAACAACTGTTTCATTGATAAGGCAAGTATATATAAGGTCGCGATCTTTCATTCCAGGCGTAACCAATGCGATGTGCTCTGTGTCCCCGATAGAGAAACTCACTTCAAAGGGTTTTATCATCATAAGCAGGTTTGATTTAAAAATAGCACATGTTAAAGATTTAACAAGCTATTTCATCGGTTCAACATCAAAATTTTCCTAACATCTAATCCCCTTCTACAGTTGAAGCTGGTATGGGGAATTCCATACCCATCAAGTTCAATGGATTAATAGGAGTTTTTGTTGACTGCTACGATCAATGTTGTTTTGTCCTGGAGTGGTAGAGAGAGGTACCAGTTGGTAAGATCGGCCTGCGCCTGGGTGGTTTCAGGAACTTTCTGCTGAAGATAAGTTTCGAGGTTGGGTCTTAAGCGGTCTGGAATGAAATATACATGCTCCTCATCCTCCACCTTAAAGTAAGGTTTGCCGGTAATATTCTCTATTGTAAAATACGGCTTTTTCATCCCACATTTTTTTACATAGTATATATCTAAAACACTATGCCAATTCCCAATATTATTGTGTTAATTGATCTGGGACAGATAACACCGGGCAAATAAATTTGTTCATCCATACCTTTGCGCCATGGAAAAATTTTTAAAAGATCTTTTTGCCCATCAATCTTATGATGCGGGCAGCTTTTTCCTCATTGCGGGTCCTTGTGTTGTAGAAGGAGAAGACCTGCTGATGGAGGTAGCTGATAAAGTGTCCGGCATATGCAGGAACCTGGGCATTCCTTATATTTTCAAAGCGTCTTACCGCAAGGCCAATCGTA
Source organism: Chitinophagaceae bacterium (assembly GCA_049689695.1). Classification (GTDB taxonomy): domain Bacteria; phylum Bacteroidota; class Bacteroidia; order Chitinophagales; family Chitinophagaceae; genus DASPKM01. The sequence goes on from JBAVMD010000127.1 coordinate 2,587, forward strand.
CCAGCGCCTCTTCTTTCACCGGGCTTGGGGACGAAACAGGTCTGGAATTGCTCGAAAAGGTTGGCAGAAAGTATCATCTTCCAGTTACTACGGATATTCATTCAGCTCCCGAGGCAGCCATGGCCGCGCGGTACGCAGATATTCTCCAGATACCGGCCTTCCTTTGCCGGCAAACCGAGCTGCTGGTAGCAGCCGCGGAAACGGGCAAAATAGTGAATGTAAAAAAGGGGCAGTTTGTAAGCGGAGAGTCCATGAAGTTCGCGGTAGAAAAGGTTCGCAATGCGGGTAACGACCGGATAATACTCACAGAAAGAGGCACCACTTTCGGCTACCAGGACCTGGTAGTGGATTATCGGAACATTCCCTGGATGCAGCAGCACGGGGTGCCGGTGGTAATGGATTGTACCCATAGCCTGCAGCAACCCAATCAAACTTCAGGAGTTACGGGAGGCAATCCTCAATTGATCGGAACAATAGCAAAAGCGGCGATTGCAACAGGCGCCAATGGATTGTTCATCGAAACACATCCCGATCCGGCTTGCGCCAAAAGCGATGGGGCTAATATGCTGAAGCTGGAATTACTGGAAGATTTGTTGAAACAGCTGGTGAGGTTGAGGAAGGCTGTTGTGTAGGGGCAAACTACAAATATCTTAAAGGATTACGCCTCGCGGCCAATATATACCGCTTGATATTCATCCAGAAAGCCAGGACAAAATATACGATCAGGGGAGAGCCCATGGTAAGAAATGAAATGTAGATGAACCATGTGCGGATACGGGAGGGGGCGATGCCGATCCTTTCGCCTATAGCTGTGCATACACCAAACACCTTCCATTCGATGAACTGCCTCATTTTATTCATACCGCTAATTTAAAATCAGAACCCGGATTATACTAATGTAGATCACAAATCCCAAGTCCCAAATTTCAAAGAAAATATCAAATAATAAAACAAAAATTAAGCCCTTTTCCAATAGCTGTTTAACAATCAGCGCTTCACAAAGGTTGATAATTTATCATTTTATTTTTTTCTGCTGATTGCCGCCTTGAATTTTTAGATTTCTTTTCTCATAACGTTCGATGCCTGGAATCTCTGTTTTACCACCTTACATTTTTTTTTGATAAATTCGCACCGCATTGACTATGACGATTTAAGGCAGACCCCGGTTGAATAGCGCCTATGCAGATTGATTCATCAATTAAAAAAGAACACATGGTTTTTGATCTGGACTTGATCAGGAAATATTACAGTGAACTACCCGGCGAGGTAGCCGCGGCCCGGCAAATGCTCGGGCGCCCCTTGACCCTGGCAGAGAAAATCTTGTATACCCACACTTTTCAGACCGCTAACCGGGCATACGACCGAGGTAAGGATTATGTTGATTTTGCACCCGATCGCGTAGCCATGCAGGACGCCACCGCACAAATGGCCCTGCTTCAGTTTATGACCTGCGGCCGTTCAAAGGTAGCCGTGCCCTCTACGGTACACTGCGATCACCTGATCCAGGCTAAAACAGGCGCTGTTGAAGACCTCGCGGTAGCCATTGATGTAAACCGTGAAGTGTATGACTTCCTCGCTTCTATTTCCAATAAATATGGTATCGGTTTCTGGAAACCCGGGGCGGGGATCATTCACCAGGTAGTATTGGAAAATTATGCTTTCCCCGGTGGAATGATGATAGGCACTGACTCTCATACGCCCAATGCGGGCGGATTAGGCATGATAGCCATTGGAGTAGGCGGGGCCGACGCAGTGGATGTAATGGCAGGACTGCCCTGGGAATTGAAAATGCCTAAATTGATTGGTGTTAAGCTCACCGGCCGGCTGAATGGCTGGACCAGCGCGAAGGATGTGATATTAAAAGTGGCCGGCGTACTTACCGTTAAAGGGGGTACCGGCGCTATTGTAGAGTATTTTGGGGAGGGTGCAGACAGCATGAGCGCTACCGGTAAGGCCACCGTATGTAATATGGGCGCTGAAATCGGGGCAACCTGCTCGTTATTCGCGTACGATGAAAAAATGGCCGGCTACCTGAGAGCCACAGGCCGTGAAGAAGTTGCTACCCTGGCTGACCAGGTAAGGGCTGATCTCCGTCCTGACAATGAAGTATACCAACAACCTGCTAAATACTACGATCAATTGATCGAGATAAACCTGGATGAGCTGGAACCGCATGTTAATGGTCCATTCACTCCGGACCTTGCCACCCCCATTTCAAAAATGGCGGAAGCTGTAAAAGCCAACGGATGGCCTGACCAGGTGGAAGTGGCCCTGATCGGGAGCTGTACCAATTCTTCTTATGAAGACATCAGCCGCTCCGCTTCTATTGCAGCCCAGGCAAAACAGAAAGGATTGACTGCGGCCAGTGAGTTTACCATTACACCGGGCAGTGAACTGGTACGTTTTACAGTTGAAAAAGACGGCCTGCTGAAGGCCTTTGATGCTATTGGCGGCGTGGTGCTGGCCAATGCATGTGGCCCCTGCATAGGCCAATGGGCAAGACATATTGACGACCCAACAAGAAAGAACACCATCGTTACTTCTTTCAATAGAAATTTCGCCAAGCGTAACGACGGGCTGGCCAGCACGCATGCGTTTGTGGCCTCACCGGAAATTGTAACAGCTTTTGCCATTGCAGGCAAACTATCGTTTAATCCTCTCAAGGATAAATTAAAGAACCAGGAAGGCAAGGATGTGATGCTGGACGAGCCAAAGGGTTTTGAACTGCCGCCACATGGTTTTTCTGTTGAAGATGCCGGCTACCAGGCTCCCGCTACAGACGGAAGCGGTGTTGATGTTATTGTGAAAACGGATAGCCAGCGACTGCAGTTGCTCGAGCCATTTCCTACGTGGGAAGGCACAGACCTTAAAGGACTAAGGCTCCTGATCAAAGCAAAAGGAAAATGTACTACTGATCATATCTCCATGGCCGGACCCTGGCTTAAATACCGCGGCCACCTGGATAATATCTCCAATAACATGCTGATCGGCGCTGTTAATTATTATAATGAGAAAACCGACAGCATCAAGAACCAGCTAAGTGGCGATTACGGTTCAGTGCCTGCTACCCAACGCGCATACAAGGCTTCCAACATCGGAACCATTGTAGTGGGTGATGAAAATTATGGCGAAGGCTCTTCACGTGAGCATGCGGCCATGGAACCCAGGCACCTGGGCGTTCGCGCTATATTAGTTCGCTCTTTTGCGAGAATTCACGAAACAAATCTGAAGAAGCAGGGTATGCTCGCGCTGACCTTTGCCAATAAAGAAGATTACGATAAGGTTCAGGAAGACGATATGGTCGATATTACCGGCCTTACCAATTTTGCACCCGGCAGGCCGCTTATGGTAGTGTTGCATCACAACGACCGCACTAAAGACGAGATTCCCGTAAACCATACTTATAACCAGCAACAGATCGAATGGTTTAAAGCTGGCAGTGCGTTGAATTTGATAAGGGCGCAAATGACACATTAGAGAGTTTCGGGTTTAGCGTTTCGTGTTTCGTGTTCTGAAATACTGAGTGTATAAAATCTCATTCATAGAACAGGGATGGGTTTTAAAAGCATCTCCGAATTTCGGAACGCGAAACCCGAAATTCTAAACCCGAAACTTTTATTCTAACCCGAAATGCTTTTCCCTCATGATCGCCTACAACCCCAAAGAATGGTTCACGTTCATCTTCCGGTTTCATAAGGGTGATACTTTCAGAAGGTTGGGCCCGCTGATCATAGGCATTTCCGTTTATGCCTTGCTGGTAGCCTGGCTGGAGCTGGAGTACTGGCAGTTATCAGACAAAACCTATGTGCGCAATCTCTCACTGCTGCACAACCTGCTGGGTTTCGTTTTATCATTACTGTTAGTTTTTCGAACCAATACTGCTTACGACCGCTGGTGGGAAGGAAGAAAACTGTGGGGAGCACTTGTAAACAACAGCCGTAACCTCGCTATCAAATTAAATGCTTTATTAGCTCCCGAAGATGAAGAGGAAAGGATTTTCTTCAAACGAAGCATTCCTTTCTATGCAAGCGTGCTGAAAGATCATTTACGATCAGAAGCTACAAGGCTTGCGCTGGACGAGCACCCGCATCCTGAACTGGCTGCACTTGACAGGAACAAACACCTCCCTAACCAGGTTGCCAGCCAGATCACCAAACGCATCGTTAATCTTAGCCGTCATAAGAAGATCAGCGGCGAAGAGCTGATTGTTTTGAATAATGAGGTGCAATCGTTCACAGATATCTGCGGCGCCTGTGAACGCATCAAGAATACTCCCATCCCATTTTCATACAGTGTGTTTGTAAAGAAATTCATTTTCTTTTATGTAATGTCGCTGCCCTTCGGGTTTGTTTTCTCTCTCGGTTATTATGTAGTGCCTGTTGTTGCATTTGTATTTTACGTGCTGGCCAGCCTTGAGCTGATAGCGGAAGAAATTGAAGATCCTTTCGGCGGAGATTCCAATGATCTGCCAACGGATAAAATTGCGGCAAACATAAAGAAGCATGTGGAAGAACTATTGTAGAAACTTCTTTAACCAACTCAATCAACCTAATCCCCATTCACGTAACATTTTTACCAACTCACGCCGATTTTACTTTTTCCTGAATAAACTCCTATTAATTTTCACTCAGCATTCATAACAAAAGATCCGATATCCTATGAATGCGCCGCATGAGCGGTATCCGATGAAAGGCCCCTTGACTATCCGGTATCTGTGAAAAAACCACTGCCTGCCGAAAGGGATGATGATGGGGGCCTGCCATCAGGATTAATTTCTAAAATCAATCATCCCATGAAACCCAAATTTTATCT
>JBAVMD010000128.1:0-5534 GCA_049689695.1 Chitinophagaceae bacterium
ATGCACACTTCCTGCAGTCAACAACATTTTCTCTCCGCCAATTACCATTTCCAATTCACCTGAAACAATATGCGTTATCTGCTCATGTGGATGATGATGTTCCGGCATAACACATCCCTGCTTAATATCCCAGAAAGCGAGCGTGCTTTGTTTGCCATGAACGAATTTTCCAAAAAAGCCGGGAATTAATTCCCGGGCGGCTATATCAGACAGGTATTCCATAGTTATAAAATTATTGATTATTCATTATTAATTATTTTGGTTGCCGGGATTGTATCACCTTTATAATTAATAATCAATAATAAATAATTAACTGCTGGAATAGTTATTGCATTCAAAAAGTCTAAAACAAACCTATGACGCGGAGATATACTGATAGCATGGAAGTATTCATGGCCTGCGCAGCAGCCTGTGAAAATTGTGTTTCTGTTTGTATAAACGATGGAAAGCCGATGAGCTGTTGTCCTCTTTGTATGGACTGTGCAGATATCTGCATGCTTGCCTTCCGCCTGGAAGCGCATAATTCGGCTTACCTGAAAGATACCTGCCGCTTACTGGCAGACGTATGCGAAGCTTGTGCTGTTGAGTGCGAAAAACATGCAGGCTATCATGCACATTGCAAAGCATGTGCAGAAGCCTGCCGTAAATGTGCTGAAACATGCCGCAGCATGTTTAATTAATGACTATCCTAAAGATCTGAGCCAACCGATGAATTCATCTTTGGCCTTACCTGTCTTTTGTTGCAAGCGGCCGAACATTTCATCTTCTTTGCCGTCTTCATAAGTCAGGTCATCATCGGTAACGTCTGCGTATTCCTGCTTGATCCTGCCTTTCCACTCATTCCATTTCCCTTGATTTCTAACTTATCCATAACATTGATTTTTAGTGAAAGAATATCAACATTGTTATAGATATAAAAACTATGCCTGTTGTGTCTGGCCGGATGCAGAAGGCAGCATAATGTTCAGTTTGGCGGGAAGTATGGAAGCGCGAATGCTGGTAGTTTTTCCCCGGTATTCCCCATCTACCTGGAAATAAGCTTTTTTGGTAGTGGTGAGGGTAACTTCTTTCACCTTTATAATATCTATTTTATTAGGATTGAATTCCCGGTGCTGAATAAGCATTTTGATAAGCTCAGCCAGGGCAAGACGTTTTACAATGATCAACTCAAATTCTCCGTCGTACAGATCTCCCTGCGGATTAATGAGCGCACCGGTCCCGTATTTACTGGCATTGGCAAGCACTATCATGAAAGCTTTTCGTCGTGTATCAACCCCATTTGCTGAAATGTGAACGTCCATCAATTGCTTATCCCAGAGCGTTCTGAAAATAGCTTTAAAATAGCCCCATTTACCACGGCCTTTATTTCTCTCGAAATATTTGATGAGCAAAGCATTCAGCCCGATGTCGCTCAAATGGATGCTGATCTCTTTATCATTTATCTGCACCACATCCATTTTTTTCATTTCTCCATGCAGGATGATGTCGAGATTCTTTTCAAGCTCCACCGGCAACCCGAGCTCCCTGGCCATTCCGTTTGCAGAGCCGGCGGGTATAATGCCTAATGAAATGTGCGAACCTACCAGGTTTTCGGCCACTGCTTTGATTGTACCGTCGCCACCTACCGCAATTACCCGGTCAGGTTTCCAGGTAGAGATGTAATGCCGCATGGAATCTGCATCGTGCTCACCACCCAGTAAATATATTTCTACAATATGTGGCAGGTTCTTAAAATATTCCTTGATCCTGCTTTCCCAATTCTCCTTTGATTTTCCTCCCGAAACCGGGTTAATAACAAATAGTAACTTCAATCCTTCTTCGTTGAGCATATTTATTGCAGCATTAAAGCTGAGCTATGCAAACTACTCAAACTATAGTTAACAGGCAGGAATATAATTGGTGGCAATCAGCATGGCGCAGCATACTTCGCAGGCTGCGTCTTACCAATCAAACAACGGTAAGAGTGTACAATGGATATGGGCAGCCCGGCCGGTACGTGGTATATGGGCATGTGCTTGCATTTGGTCCGCTGCCAAGAAAGCGCTTCTCTCATAATATTTTTAAGAACACGGCTGCGCTGATGCGATTGTTCATGGTAAAGCCATTGCGCGGCGCGCATCTTCAATTACAGTGGGAAGGCGAGGTGTTCAAAACAACTTCCGAAGACGATGGATTTTTTGTGATAGAATGGAAAGTAAACCGTCACCTTGCGGCAGGATGGCATCCGTTGAATGTAGAGATGACGGATGACGAGGGAAATATAATTACTACAGGCACCGGGCAGATATTCATTCCATACACTACGCAACTGGGTTTTATTTCAGACATTGATGATACTTTTCTCATCTCTCATTCGGCCAATCTCCGCAAACGGCTGTTTGTACTATTCACGCGCAATGCGCGCAGCCGTAAACCTTTTGAAGGTGTTGTAAGGCATTACCAGGCGCTGATGACCGCAGGCACTACTCCTGAAGCGCCCAATCCATTTTTTTATGTGTCGAGCAGTGAATGGAATTTGTTTGATTACATCAGTGAGTTCACGCGCGTGCATGAATTGCCCAAAGGCGTTTTCCTGTTGAGTCAGCTTAAGCGGTTTCATCAGTTATTTAAAACCGGTGCAAATAAGCATACAACCAAGTTCATGCGTATTGTGCGGGTATTGGAACATTATCCAGCGCAACGTTTTGTACTGCTGGGTGACAGCTCACAGCAGGACCCCGATATTTATGCATCAGTTGCGCAACACTTTCCCAGGCAAATCCATGCCGTTTATATACGTGATGTACACAAACAGAACCAGGAAAAGACAAGAGAAACCCTTGAAAAAATTGAATCTGCCGGAGTGCCTTGTTGCTTTTTTGCGCATAGTGCGGAGGCGTTGGAACATTCACGAACGATAGGATTGATATAAGGATAGGAAGGGAACGCGGATTATTAGGATCGGTTATGATTTATTAGGATTTGTTGTTGCCATTGATGAAGTGCTCAAAGTTTCACGGGCAAATCCTAATAAATCATAACCGATCCTGACGATCCGCGTTCCGTTTCCCTCAGGCATGAAATTTTCCATACTTCCCCAAAAACATATCATATGGACAGGCTTGCAGGTAAAGTTGTGATTGTAACAGGCGGCGCCACAGGCATAGGCGAGGCCATCAGTAAAAAGTTCGCGAAGGAAGGCGCTAAGGTAATAGTAAACGGTTTTCCGGAAGACCCCGTGCAGGATGTTGTGCACAGCATTTTAAACGCAGGCGGACATGCTACCGCTTTTGTAGCCGACATCTCTCATGAAGAAGGAGCAAGATCGTGCGTGGAGTTTGCAGTAAGCACTTATGGCAAGCTGGATGTACTGATCAATAACGCAGGAGTTTTTCCCGTGATGGAAGAAATGCATAAATATCCAACCGATGCATTCGAATATCTTTTAAAGAATAACATACGTTCTGCTTTCATGATGACCAAGTATGCCTTGCCGCATCTACAGAAATCAAAAGGCAATATTGTAGCTGCAGGATCGGAAGCCGGAGAAATTGGTTTGATGAAGAACGCACCGTACGGTGGAACAAAAGGTTTTATACATGCATTCATAAGAGGCATAGCCGTGGAGCAGGCGCAATACGGCGTACGCGCCAATTGTGTTTGCCCGGGACCGATCGATACCGCATGGACGCACAAGGAAACCGGTCCTATGGAACGCAAGGATGAAAAGACCCTGATAGCAGCAACGCCATTAGGACGACGCGGAACACCTGAAGAAGTTGCGAACGTATATCTCTTCCTGGCGTCTGATGAAGCTTCTTATATCACGGGAGGATTGTTCCCTGTTGACGGAGGCATAACCATAGCAAAAGGTCCGGTAGGAAAACAGGCAGACAGCGAAGTATCTGAACAGCCGCAAGGTGAACTGGACCTGGAACACAGCATGGATGGAGCAACTGATATGAAGAGAGGCAACTATCCTTCGCGGGGGAACTACACGATGTAACTTGCCAATGTGCAAATATGAAAATTAGAAAATATGAAAATGAGCAAATGTGAAAATGAGGTTCTTGATTTTTATGGTCCCTTTCTATTTTAGTTAGGCAGTAAAAGTTTTATGGGTCGCATTTGCACATTTTCTAATTTTCATATTTGCTAATTAAAACTCAAATTCCAGGACCGTATCATCCTTCAATATCTCCTTTATAAATTCATTATGCCTTTTCTCTGCGCCCATTACGGTCCATGTGCCTGAAATATTTTCGCCGTTCCGCGACTGCTTCATTCTCTTGAACCTTAAGCGGTGCTCTTTGAACATTTCCTCAAATTTGACGAGCGTTTCGTGCTTATAATGACAAACGATCTTATAATTACGGTTCTGGTTTACTTTCTCAACGATGTCTTCCAGTTTTTTCAGCAATAATAAAGTGATCAATGCAAGGCCGGTTCCCCAGGCGCAGATCCAATAATAGCCCGCGCCAACACCCATGCCCAGGGCCGCTGTTACCCAGATAGTAGCCGCGGTAGTTATGCCGGTCATCCGGTTGTCGTCTTTAAAGATCACTCCCGCGCCTACAAAGCCAATACCTGTTACAATATTCGACGCGATGCGATCAGGCGTGTTATTTGCGAGCAGAAAGGAGAAGATCGTAAACAGGCAGGAGCCCATGCAGATGAGGATCTGTGTACGAAAGCCGGCCGACTTGCTCAGGTATTCGCGTTCCAGCCCGATCACTCCGCCTATCAGGCAGGCAGTGAGCAGGCGGATCAGCATATCAGATTCAGGCATATTGATCGCAAGGTTTGAGTGAAGTTATATTGTTCGGTATTTAATTCATCAAATATAAAACCAGTTATGGGCAACATACAGGAATTGATTCCGCACCAGCAAACCGGCGCTGAAAGCAATACCGAAGAAATAAGAGTATTGACGGATGAAAACGAATCGAAAAAACTTTTTGAAAAAGCAAGACAACGCTTGTTGAATGTAAACGGCTGGCAGCAACTGTGCGGCCCGGGCAGCGCTTTGTTTCAGCTTACGGATGCTTCGGGCAAAGAAGTGGATCGCGCAGCACAGCCCAGTGATCATTTCAAAATCGATATTCCCGGTCCTGGCCCGGTTACCGGTGAAGGCTATGATTGGGTGAAGATAGAGCAGATAGAAGAACAGCATGAGCCCCAAAGCAATTCGGATTGTATATTAATGCGTGTACGTCCTGCTACAAACCCGCATGGCGGCGCTGATGATGTAGCTCATTTTTTCAGTGACGATGCCACCAGTAATTTCATGGTTCGCCGTGAGGGAAATAAAGTTATTGCGGCGGTTTATGGACGTAATGAATTGCCGAATACAAAAGCGGAAAGTGCAGTTGATAAAGCGCGCAATGCGATGGTGGCGATGTCTGCTATTGCAGGAGTATCTAAATTGCAGTGGAAATCGCTTGTTAAAGGTTTAATATCGTGAAGTCGATTGGTCACTAAGTCATTAGGTCAATGGGTCATCCATGTACATAGTGGGTTCATGTATATGTTGGGTTTGGGGAACGCGGATAATT
>JBAVMD010000129.1:0-8629 GCA_049689695.1 Chitinophagaceae bacterium
GTAGAGAGCGGTTCTATTCCCTTACGTTGCATCCATAGCCAAAGCGCACTGAAGGGAAGAGCGAATATGATCACAAACAGTCCATTGAAGTTCTGCACCATTGCGGGAGGCATTCGCCAGCCGAGCAGATTGGTATCGGTCTGGTTATCGGCAATAAACGTTAGTGAAGAACCTGCCTGTTCAAACGCGGCCCAAAAGAAGATCACAAAGAATGCCACGATGTACAAAACTATTATACGTTGCGTTTCCACTTTTGTAAGCGTGGAATCTGTAAGAATAAAAATTGCGAGGCTTAATCCTGATGCATAAATGAAAGGATAAACATATGTTTTAATAGGAGATACCGCCAAAGCTTTAAAATATCCTCCTAACCCATCGGCTGTTCTTGGCATTACTTCCGGGTCCCATGAAAGATATTGCAGGATGAAATAAAAAACGGGTAATAAAATGAAGAGAATGGCCACCGATTTACCGGAGAATTTCGCGTTGGTTGATTCATCTTCATGAATCGCATTTCTATCAGGTTTTGCGCCAATGGCTTTTCCTTCCGGAGTAACTACATACCTGTTCTTGAGAATAATAAATGTAATTGTACCTACCATCATTGCGATACCGGCAGCCAGGAAGCCCCATTTGAATGCACCAACATCACGTACGGTCTTTTCAACACCGTTTACAATGGTTATAGTTTCCACATCACCCACCAGCGGACAAATAGTTTGACCGAGAAAAGCGCCCATGTTGATGCCCATGTAAAAAATGGTAAAGGCAGAATCAAGCTTGCTCTTCTGTTCTTTTGGGTACAGCTGTCCCACCATTGACGAAATGTTTGGCTTGAAGAAACCATTTCCGAAAATGATGATCAGCAGCGCAATCCACATGATGGACTTTGCAAGGTCGAGGTTGGAACTAAAAACGGAAGCGCTGGTAAATAAAAAAAGCTGGCCAACAGCCATGGTAAAGCCGCCGAGTATGATAGAATTCCTGTTACCTAAATATTTATCTGAAATATAACCTCCCAGCATTGGGGTGAGGTAACTGAGTCCAAGAAATCCACCGTAGATAAACGATGCTTCCTGCTCGCCCATCATAAGTGAGTTTACAAGAAAGAGGGTAAGTAACGACCTCATTCCGTAAAAGTTGAATCTCTCCCACATCTCGGTGGCAAAGAGTACCCGAAGACCTTTAGGATGACCTGGAACAGCTGGTTTTAGTTGCTGAGAAGCTACTTGCATACTTAGGTTTTAGGATGATGCAATCGTTATATTTTCTACAATCGGCGTAAAATACAATAATTATTTATTGAACGATGATATGTAATATTTTGAAGGGTTTAAAATTTTACGAACTTCGGCCCGCAGAAATTCGAACCCGTTAACACTTACTACATGAACTTTTTGCTTATCGGCTCTGGAGGCAGGGAACACGCCCTCGCCTGGAAGATCATTAAAAGCAATCTGTGCAGCAAGCTTTTCGTAGCACCCGGAAATGCAGGCACGGCTCAGTTGGGCATTAATGTGTCCCTTTCCCTCAATGATTTTGAAGGCATCAAAAAATTCTGCCTGGAAAACCAGGTGAACATGATCATTGTAGGGCCCGAAGAACCGCTGGTGAATGGCATTGCCGATTACTTTGAAGGCACCTCCATTTCGGTGATCGGCCCTTCTGCGCAGGGCGCCCGGCTGGAAGGAAGTAAGGCCTTTGCCAAACAGTTCATGCAAAGACATAATATCCCTACGGCTAATTACAAAGAGTTCAATGAGCAGAATTACCAGGAAGGCGTAGCTTACCTGCAGCAGCATAGCCTGCCGATTGTTATAAAGGCCGATGGGCTGGCCGCCGGCAAAGGCGTGGTGATCTGCCAGTATGCAGGAGAGGCCCTGGCTGAATTTGAGCTGATGACGCAACAGGCAAAATTTGGTGATGCCAGTAAAACAGTAGTGATAGAGGAATTCCTTGACGGCATAGAGCTGAGCGTTTTTGTTTTGACCGATGGCAGGAGCTACGTATTACTGCCTGACGCAAAGGACTACAAGCGCATCGGCGAAGGCGATAAGGGTCCTAATACCGGCGGCATGGGCGCTGTGAGCCCTGTGCCTTTTGCGGATGAGAGCTTCATGAAAAAAGTGGAAGAGCAGGTTATAAAGCCCACCATCAATGGTTTGCAGCAAGAGAACATCAACTACAAGGGATTTATCTTTTTCGGTTTGATAAAAGTAAAAGACGAGCCTTTTGTAATAGAATACAACTGCCGCATGGGCGATCCCGAAACTGAAGTGGTAATGCCCCGTTTGAGCAACGACCTGGGAGAACTGTTCCTTGCCACTGCGGAACAACGGCTGCATGAAGTAACCATCAGTCAGGACCCCCGCACGGTTTGCACCATTGTTGCCGTAAGTGGCGGTTATCCCGGGCATTATGAAAAAGACAAGGAGATAGAAGGATTGAACGATGCGGGCGATGAAGAATGCATCGTGTTCCATTCCGGCACCAGGGTTGCTGATGAAAAAGTGCTTACCAATGGCGGAAGGGTGCTTTGTGTTACTGCGTATGGCAGCAATGTTAAGGATGCTATCCGCCGGGCTAAAAAAACACTCGAAAAAATTTCGTTTGAAGAAATGTATTACAGGAAGGATATTGGGTATGAATTTGTTTAAGAAGAGTCATTGGTCATTCGGTCATTAGGTCAATCAGTCATTAGGTCATTACTTAATGACTGATTGACCTAATGACCGAATGACCGTCTTTCATCACCTTATCTTTATCTCATGTCAGAAAACAAGGTCCACTACAGCGATTACCTGCAACTGGATAAAATACTGGATGCGCAGTTCCCTGAGAGCAGTAAAGCCCAGAGTGCCGCGCACGATGAAATGCTTTTTATTGTCATTCATCAGGCATACGAGCTCTGGTTCAAGCAGCTTTTGTATGAAGCAGATTCAGTGGTGGAGATATTGAAAAAACCTGCGCTGAACGATAACTCGCCTGAGTTGCAGACAGTAGTGCATCGCCTGGGCAGGATGGTCACTATTCTGCGCGTGCTGGTTCACCAGGTAGATATTATGGAAACCATGACGCCCATGGACTTTCTTGATTTCCGCGACATGCTGCGGCCGGCCTCGGGCTTTCAGAGCGTTCAGTTCAAGCTGCTGGAAGCAAAGCTGGGCCTGAAGTTCCAGCACCGTCATGGACAGGAACACTATCTTTCACAGCTTCGCACACCCGAAGTTGACCGTGTAAAGCAGGGAGAGGCTGATCATTCTTTGCTTCCGCTGCTGAACGGCTGGCTGGAGCGGATGCCGTTCTTTAACGAGTCATCCAACTGGCAGGATTTTATTTCGTCGGTCGCAACAAACGATATTCATCCTTTCTGGGCAGAATACAGGCACCAATACGCTAACAGCCTAGCAGAGCCTGAAAAATCCAACTTGGAAGTATTCGACCGTTTATTTCTGGGGAAAGAAGAACCGCAGGAAAATGGGGAGAGAAACCTGAGCGCGGCAGCCTGCCGGGCCGCATTGTTCATTATGCTTTACCGCGGCTATCCCATTCTTCAGCTGCCTTTTCAATTATTGAACAACCTGCTGGAGATAGATGAACAACTAAGCACCTGGCGATACCGCCACATGAACATGGTGCAGCGCATGATTGGAACAAGGATAGGTACAGGGGGAAGCAGCGGAAGGGACTACCTGCGGTCTGCACTCGACAAGCATTATATTTTCCGCGAGATCTCGCAGCTGACCAGCTTCCTGATAGAGCGCAGAAAGCTGCCGCAACTGACCAGCGCTATGGAAAGACGGCTCGGTTTTGTTCAATAGCTTTCGCTAATTTCGACTCCCTCCATCCATTATGCTCATTCATTTCGGATACGATAAAAAACAGGTTATACAGGCATTACGCTACCATTTCCTTACCCGCCCGGAAATAAAAGTGCTGTTTGTGGTGGTGAACGTATTCGCTATTTTTTCTGCGGTATTATTCTTTCTTAAAAGGATACAACCCATTTCATTTCTGTTGTTTTCACTGCTTTGGTTTTTACTTATGCTGGTGATATGGAGGCTGTTGCCATCGGGCATATACAAGCGTGCTCATACATTCAAGGATAATTTTTCTATGAACATTACCGAGCAGGAAGTTGTTTTAATAACGGAGCGCGGGCAAAAAGAATGGCACTGGAGCGACTTCAGCAGCTTTGTTGAAAGTCCGTACTTTTTTCACCTGTATTTCGACAGCCGGTCATTTTTCCTGGTGCCAAAGGATGCATTTAGCGACCTCACCAGTTTGCAGGAAGCGCGGAATATCCTGAGAAATAACATAAAGAAATGATATTAAAGCCGGTTGCACCCACAGCAAACGGCAGTATTTCCGTAACTTTCCGCTTCAATCACAATAATCTCCCCGGCAGAGGGTTTTTAAAAAAAGGGAATATTCCTTTGGTTGATTGTTTATTCATTTTTTAAAAGACCTCCTATTGGTTTATGGCTAAAGTCAGTTTCAACAACAAAAACAGCATTTTTTTTAATTACCTCAAGAAAGAAGTTGAGGGTTATTTTCAAGAGCGTAAAATAAAGAAAACAGGTAACTGGAAGTTGCACCTTAAAACTGTAACACTTATCCCGGTCGCCATTGCACTTTATGTTTTTATGCTGATATTTCCTCTTTCGCTCGCCTGGGGATTGTTGTTAAGCGGGCTGCTGGGCTTTGTGCTGGCAAGCGTTGGCTTTAATGTAATGCACGATGCCTGTCATGGAAGCTATTCCAGTAAAAAATGGGTGAATAATGTGCTGAGCCTTACATTAAACGCACTAGGCGGAAATGCCTTTATCTGGAAATTCAAGCACAACGTAATTCATCATACCTATACCAATGTTGATGGAATTGACGATGATATTGCGAAAAGCCCGGTGATGAGGCAGTGCCAGACTCAAAAATGGGTACCTGCGCACCGTTTCCAGCACATTTATGTAGTGCTGGTATATGCTATCTCATCATTTGCATGGGTATTTATGATGGATTTCAATAAATACTTCAAGCAAAGGGTAGTGGATACACCGCTGCAAAAAATGGATGCCACAGATCATTTCATGTTCTGGCTAAGCAAAGCTTTATACGTGGTATTTTATATTGCCATACCGGTGCTGGCCGTAGGCTGGCAGGCATGGGCTATCGGTTTTGCGTGTTTGCACATAGTGCAGGGTTTTACACTGGCAATTGTATTTCAATTAGCACACGTGGTAGAGCATGCTGAGTTTGAAGTGGCAGGACAGGATGCGAAAACCATCGAGAACGAATGGGCAATTCACCAGATAAAGACCACAGCTAATTTTGCTCCTCAAAATAAAGTGATCTCATGGTTTGTAGGCGGATTGAATTACCAGGTGGAGCATCACCTCTTTCCTAAAGTAAGCCACGTGCACTATCCCGCCATCAGCGGTATTGTGAAAGATGCGTGCAAAAAATTTGACCTTCCTTATAATGAATATTCCACCATGTCAGCTGCCGTTGCTTCGCATTTCAGAATGATGAAGCAATTGGGCAAAAGACCGCAGGAGCCGCAGTTGGCAGTTGCTAGTTAAGCTGTGAGCAATTAATAAGAGCATTTAAGTTATTAAGTTTCTATATGCTCGCAGCTCAAAGCTAATAGCTCGAAGATTCTTACCTCGGCTTATACTTACTTTCTTCAAAAACTTTCTTTGCATCTGTTTGCATTAATTGTTGCATGCTGAGATCGGCATGACTTTCCATGAATTTCTTTACGATCTGCCAGCCAACAAATAAGCCGATATAACCCGGTGAGCCATCGCCGAGCTCTTCGGTTTTTGGCCCGTCCTGCACATAATTTTTATTCAATACAGGATCGATATTGTAGAGTAGATTATTCTTAAGAAAGAAATTCCAGATCAGCCCTTCGTTTTCATAACAGCCTTCCAGTTGTTTTTTAGTGTAGCCGATCTTTAAAGTATCATGGGTATAAGGCAGCAACTTATCCAGCACATACATGCGTTTTCCTTTTTCTATCATTTGCTGTACCAACGGCTTGTCTGCACTGTTATCAGGGAACAGATCGTCAATGATATTCTTCATGCAGTTCACAGGAATGTATGCTGGTTCAAAGCGGCGTGAAATGTAATCAGGATACAATCGTTGGCCAAGCTCAGTCCGGTAAACTGAAAAATTCTTTCCCAGGTGCAACTGCAGGCCTGTAGCCAGCGCTTCGCGTGTAATAATATCGCTGTAGCCGCCCAACGAAGCTTCGTAATAAGCATCAAGCGGACCTATGAAAGTGATAAGCTTCTGCGGCGGATTGTAAGAAGGAAAATAATGCTTTGTGAACTGCAGTCCTTGCTTCACTTCTTCTTCAATATCATCCATAGAAGAAAAAACTTTATTTACAGAGTCTTTGATCAGCTTGTAATCTGCAATAAAACGTTTTACTGCTATTGTAGCCGTTGTGTCGGTATCGGTAATGGAAATACCGAGAATGTTCACAAGGAAATCATTTACAAACGTGGGGTATTTTTTCTGTAGCTGCACAATAGAGCCAGGGACGTTGTTGGTATCTATCGCAAAGAAATCCTGTTCAAACCGCTGCACTTCCAGGTTTACTTTTATATCAGATACATCAGGGGCCTTGTCATTTTTACAGGCTGCTATGGAAACCATAAGAGCTGTAGCAAAAAACCATTTTTTCATAAAACAAAAATAAGGGCCCCGGGGCAAGGTACAAGGGACAAGGTACAAGAAGCAAGCAAAGAGGGTCGCTGCTTATCTTGCTTCTTGTACCTTGTCCCTTGTACCTTGGCGTCCCGCCTTTAACTTTGTATTATGAAGATCGTACTGGCACAGCAAAACTATCACATCGGCAATTTTGAAGATAACAGCCGTAAAATCATCGAGGCCATTCATCAATCCAAACAGATGGGGGCCGACCTGGTGGTGTTCTCTGAATTATGTGTGTGCGGTTATCCCCCGCGTGATTTTTTAGAGTTCAATGATTTCATCAATAAATGCTATGAGACCATCGATCTCATTAAAGTGCATGCAACGGATATAGGTGTGGTTGTGGGCGGCCCTGCGCGCAATCCTTCAAAAGAAGGCAAGGACCTTTTCAATGCTGCCTGGCTATTACACGAAGGAGAAGTGAAAGCAGTGGTGGCCAAGACCTGTTTGCCTACTTACGATGTTTTTGACGAATACCGGTATTTTGAACCTGCTTATGAATGGCATACTGTTCCTTTTAAAGGAAGGAACCTGGCGATTACTGTGTGCGAAGACATCTGGAACCTGGGCGATAACCCGCTCTATCGTTTTTGCCCCATGGACAAACTGATGGACCAAAGGCCAGACTTGATGGTGAACATTTCCGCTTCGCCTTTCGATTATGATCATGATGACGACCGCAAAGAGATCATTCGTGCAAATGTCACAAAATACAAGGTGCCCATCGTTTACTGCAACGCGGTAGGCTCGCAAACCGAGGTAGTTTTTGATGGAGGAAGCCTCGTATTTGATAGAGATGGAAACATCATCAGCGAACTAAAGTACTTCGAAGAAGATCTTCAGATGGTAGAAATTCCGCCGCATACCTGGCCGGAACATCATGAAGAAAAAGCAAGGGCCGAAAAGCCGGCCTGGCCTGTGGATGATAAAAGCACTACTCCATGGACGCATACCGCATCCATAGAATACAACCGGCCCATGCAGGTGTCTAAAGTAAAAGATCCTGAAAAGATCATCAGCTATCTCACCCAGGAAAAGAACATTGCAGAGATTCACCAGGCCTTGCTGCTGGGTATCCGCGATTATTTCCGCAAAATGGGATTTAAAAAGGCCATACTCGGCAGTAGTGGCGGAATAGACAGTGCAGTTACACTGGTGCTGGCATGCGAGGCATTGGGTAAAGAAAATGTAAGGGCGATATTAATGCCTTCGCAGTTTTCTTCAGGCCATTCAGTGAGCGATGCAGAGCAATTAAGTAAGAACATCGGAAATCCGTACGATATCATTCCTATCGAACATATTTATCACGCCTTCCTGGATGCGTTGAAGCCTGTATTTAAAGATGCACCTTTTAATGTGGCAGAAGAAAACCTGCAAAGCCGCACACGAGGCAACCTGCTGATGGCCGTGGCCAACAAATTTGGGTACATTCTGCTGAATACTTCCAACAAAAGTGAGCTGGCAACAGGCTATGGAACGCTTTATGGCGACATGGCCGGCGGGCTGGCTGTGCTGGGCGATGTATATAAAATGCAGGTATATGCGCTGGCGAAGTACCTGAACAGGAACGAAGAAATAATTCCTGTGAACATTCTCGATAAGGCGCCTTCGGCTGAATTAAGAGAAGACCAGAAAGATTCCGATAGCCTGCCGGAGTATCCGCTGCTTGACAAAGTATTGTATCAATATATTGAAAGAAGGCAGGGCCCTAAAGAGATCGTTGGAATGGGTATTGACAAGGCGTTGGTTGATAAAGTGCTGAAGCTGGTAAACACCAACGAGTATAAACGAAATCAATTCTGTCCCATCATTCGTGTAAGCAGCAAGGCTTTTGGGGTAGGTAGACGAGTGCCTATTGTGGGCAAATATCTGAGCTAAAGCTAAGGGACAAGGCACAAGGTACAAG
>JBAVMD010000130.1:0-1508 GCA_049689695.1 Chitinophagaceae bacterium
CGCTATAGAAACAGCCAACATCATAGATGTTGTTGAAGCGCCGAATGAAAAGCATGGATTGAATGCGGGCGGTACCAATCATCACGTGGCTTTCAGGGTGAAAGACGATGATATATTGATGGAATTCCGTAAAAAAGTGATGCAGTCGGGATTAGCGATCACTGAAAGGATCGACCGGAATTATTTTTATTCTTTGTATTTCCGTGAGCCCGGTGGGGTGTTGTTTGAGCTTGCATCAGATAATCCTGGTTTTGCGATAGATGAGCCGGTAGATGAACTGGGGCTTAATCTTAAGCTGCCGGCGCAGTATGAAAAGAGCAGGGATCAGATTGAAAAGCAATTACCGGTTTTGAATTAAAACGGAACGCGGATCGTCAGGGTCTTTTAGGATTTATTAGGATTTGTTCTTGAGATTTACAAACGATTCAAAATAGTAACAACTGATCTTAATAAATCCTAAAAAATCCTGATAACCCGCGTTCCCTCCCTAAAAAAATTAAATCTATGGACAACATAAAATTAAACTTAAACGAAAAACACCGCGGCGCTTTCACCATTGCTGAAGGAGAAGATCAATTAGGCGAAATGGAAGTAGCCGTGTCCGGCAAAAATCTCATTGTTTATCATACCGAAGTAGCGCCCAAAGCCGAAGGCAAAGGCATTGCAAAAAAATTACTCGCAGCTATGGTGGCACACGCACGGGAACAGGATTTAAAAGTTGTGCCCCTCTGCGCCTTCGTTCATGCACAATTTAAAAGACATGCTGACGAATACGTGGATGTTTGGAATAAAGAATATTCGGAAGATGTTGAATAGATGAGTTAAAACCTTACACATGCATTCAAAAAAAACAATAAGCGCCGGAAAAAAACTCAGTGAAGCAAAGAAAGCGCTGATCATGATACATGGGCGCGGCGGATCGGCAGAAGACATTCTTTCCCTTGCTGATTACTTCAATGTAAAAGACTATGCTTTGCTGGCGCCACAGGCCACGAATAATACATGGTATCCTTATTCTTTCATGGCGCCTCCTGCGCAGAATGAACCCTGGCTCTCTTCAACCTTATCCATATTGGAAGATTTGGTGAAAGAGGTGAATGCAGCAGGTATTACATCAGAAAATATTTACTTCCTCGGATTCTCCCAAGGCGCATGTGTAACGCTGGAGTTTGTTACACGCAATGCTATAAAATACGGCGGTGTGATTGCTTTTACTGGTGGATTGATCGGCGATAAAATTTATACTCAAAATTACCAGGGTGATTTTGGAGGCACTCCCATTTTCATCGGCTCTTCCAATCCTGATCCGCATGTTCCGGTGGAACGTGTACATGCAAGTGTGGATGTTTTAAAGAAGATGAATGCTGCTGTTATTGTAAAGATTTATAATAACATGGGGCATACGATCAATCAGGATGAAATTGAGCAGGCAAAAGAAGTTTTTAATTAATGGTGAGAGGGTTTCACGCAAAGGCGCAAAGAAAGACGCAGAGACGCAAGAGGCTTCG
>JBAVMD010000131.1:0-2089 GCA_049689695.1 Chitinophagaceae bacterium
GAACTATGTGATGCAGAGGAAAATCCATTAATTTCCATGGGGCCAAATTCTAATGATGGGGATGCTGGATTATTTTTAAGGAATAGTAAGGGGGAAAGTGTTGTAACTCTCATTAGCACTAATGATGATGGAAATATTTTAGTACAAAAAGGCGGCAAATATTGCTGGACAGCCAATGACATTGGAAAGTAGGCGGTAGGTTCGTTTTCCTGATTAAATTATATGCAAATCTAATAGAACCACATCATACATAGGTACTACCTATGAACTGAAAAAATAAAATGGATTCGAAGTAACGAAACTAATAGAGTTTGATATTTCATAATTTCCAAAACTTTACTTATGAAAGGAGCCATTACGTTCTTGTGTTTAATCATCATGATTTCCATTGAAATGAAAGCCCAGGAGACGACGAAATCCAGAGAAAAAAAGGAGCAAGATAAGCTTGCCCATTTGGGCAACGCTGGTAATACAAAAACAATTACAGTCAAATTCAATTCCACAAACAAATCATTCAGTTTGTTGTCTCCGCCTAAGTATGTCGGCGAAGGAGGTTCAATTGATATTGTGGTTGAAGACTTTAATCCGTTTCTATTTAATCTTACGATTACAGAAAAGCAAGGTATTTATCAAAGTAATCAAACCCTTAGTGACCCTAAAACCTTTGGGCCAGTCACCTTTTCAAGATCAACGTATGATATAAAAGACTTGATAATAAACTTTGGAAAGCTGCACTTACCAAGTTCAACATTCTCTAGCTCCACTTTGACAGATTTTGAAACCGAGATATTTAAGAAAGATGCTGAAATACGCCAGAAAAACTTGGATATTGTGAGCAAGTATAACCAGCTTTCCACTGCAAAAAATAATGAAGACTCGGTTAAAATTTTTGAAGGGCTTAATGAATTAAAGACCAAAATAGGCACTTTAACTTCAGAAAGGCAAAGGATATCGGACTCTTTTGATAGGGAGATAAAAAAACAAAAAAACGAAAGTGATTTACTTCTTAGATATACTCAAAAGGTCGAAAGTCTCTTATTTTCCTTCCAAAGAATAAATAAAATCTCATCGTTTTACAGAACGCTGGTAAACACTTCTAGCGTTGATGGGCTAGCTTATAAATTTATCAATGACCGCAAACAGAATAACCTTGCCTCATATTTCCCAGATATTGATTTAACTAAAGAAATAAACATATCAGTTTTCTTCAATCAGATTCTTGATGAGCTGCAAAAGAATTATTTCAACCTTTCCAAGTATTATAATGAAGTTCTTGAGTCTATAGGCAATCCTTCAAATAAAGCCGCTCTTTCTCAGAATTACAATGAACTTGAAAACGTTTATACGAAGATAAATTTCGAAAATTATGCTAGGTTCATTGACTTAATAGATAAAATATATCTTTCTATTAACCCAGATCTCTTTACCATACGATATACAACTAGAATAATTGATGATGATGCCGACCTGATTTATTTCGAATTAAATGCAACACCTGTGGCTAACGAACAAGGAATACCTCTTCAGCCCGTTAAGGTCAATTTTTCCATACCGATAAAGGGCGGTGCAAAAATTGATATCGCATCCGGATTCAGTTTCAATTTTGGCCTTTATGATAGAAAATACAGGTACGAAAAACAAACAAACGGAAGCTATCGGGTCATTAAAAACGATAATAAAAGCCTTTTTGAACCGGGGATAGTTTTGATGGCCCACCTCTATAGGAGAAACACCCTGTCAAATCACAGGCCGGGACTGTGTGTAGGAATTGGTGTTTCCGGGGCAGTCAGGTATTATTTGGGACTTGGGTGGATAATTGGACGTAAACAAAGAATGAATTTTTGTGCCGGGATTGTTGGAGGTCAGGTTGATTATGCCGATGAATCAGTAGTGGGGAAAGATCTATTCATTGACGAAGAAGAAATTACAAAGCCTATTCCTTTACAAAAACCGGCGCCTTTTAGGATTGGTGGATTTTTAGGGATTACCTTCAATCTCACTGGCGGAAATCTTTCTTTTTCTGAAAAGGCGACAAAAAATAAATAGGGTCAGTTGACCATTGTAGTAATCCAACTCATTTTTCTAATAC
>JBAVMD010000132.1:0-3131 GCA_049689695.1 Chitinophagaceae bacterium
AATACCCATGTGCCCAACCACGCGTATAGTGCTATCCGTTCCTGTAAACAATATCAGGTCGCCAGGCCTTGCGTCGCTGGCATTTACTTCTTCGCCTTCATTGGTAAAATCTACCGACGAACGCGGCACAGCGATCTTGAATTTATTGAATACGTAAGTAATAAAGCCTGAGCAATCGAATCCATTCGCGGGATCAGTAGATGCATACTTATAGGGCACACCAATCAATGTTTGCGCGAAGTTCACTACCTGTTCAGGTCTTACATCACGGGTATCTATATCGCCAGTCATTTCTTTGATCACGCTGTCAGTTGCTGCACTGTCTGCAAAAGCAGGCAACAGCAGTGAATCGGTTAGAACGAAGATCGTATCATGCGGTTCTCCCGGCTGTATTTCGTGAGCGGATTGCCGGCAGGCCGTAACCAACAACGTAAGAATAATGTATGTGATCAGAGTACGCATATTGATTAGCTAATTTCTAAACTGTTCCGTCGTTTTGCCTGTCTTCATCTTCACTGCCCAGGCTGTATTGATTGTTCTCCTCATCTTCTTCTCCGATGTTTTCCATTTTATCGTCTTCGTCAATACCACCTGTATCCAGGTCAGAGCCGGTGCGCTCAGTTCCAAAGCCTTTTTCATTCAAAGGCTCGCCTTCAAAATCCGTATTGTCCATGGATGCGCGGGCCAGCTTGTCCTCATCGCCGGTAGGCATATAATCATCTCCTCTTTCCAGCATCTCGCGGTCGTTGGCAGTTATATCAGCTTCTGTTCCCATCCGGATGGTATCGTCCTCATTCAGGTCGTCAAGCAGGCCAACACCTTCCTCATCGTCAGAAGAAGCGGTGGTATCTGCCAGTTCTCCCAGCCCGGGAACGTGAATATGTTCCTGTCCGGGAATATCTTTCACTTCGGGCAGGTCGATGATAGCCTGGTCGCCCCGCAGCCTTTCCTGGTCGCGAGGTGGATCAGTAAGGTCCGACTTTGCGTTCCGGGCAGGCTCGTCCTGCGTATACAGGCGGTCATCCCTGTTCTCGGTGTTGTTATAGTTGTCGCGTGTATTGTCCATATTGAGGTTTTAAGGGAACTGATGAAAAATCCATGCCTTCGGGAAACCCGATAATTTTTCTATGTTTGTACCGACCCCAAATACCCCTGAAATGAAAAAACTTACCCTGAACCTCCTCTTTATGGTGGGAGTGTGCCTGAACGTGTGTGCGCAGCTTCAAAGCGCCGATGGCGAAGGCCTTTCACAGGCCGCTGCACTTAAGAAACTCAACAAGAAGGCTAAATACGGCGCTTACCTCGTAGAAAAGGAAGTGAACTTTGGTACCGGCAAAGGCATCAACGGAACGCCCGTGGTCACCGCCATCGAGAAAGGAAATGTGGAAATGGCTGCCATCGAAAACAAGGCTTTCGTTGGATATGTTCTGCCTTACAACCAGTTTGTGAAGCTTACCGATTACGATTTTGAGATATTCTACGGCACGCGCTTTCGCAGCCAGAAATATCCGCCGGAAAAGATCTCGCTTACCGATGAGGCAATTTTCTTCGACGATAATTACGGACAGGTTTATGGTTTTCAGGCCAATGAAGCGGGTCAGCGCTGCCGTTTCAGCTACAATTATGAATACAGCGATGCGAAATACCTCACCCGGGTTTTCTTTCACCAGGGAATTCCCATCCGGCAGAGCAGCATCAGCTTTAAAGTGCCTTCGTGGCTGGAGCTTGACATCATCGAAAAAAATTTCGGCCCTGCTTATAAGATCCGCCGGGAAGTGAAAAAGGAAAAGAACTTTACTTCTTATACATACACGGCAGACAATCTCACGGGCATTAAGCAAGAGCCATCTTCACTTGCACGCCCATATTACCTGCCGCATCTGGTGATCACTGTGCGCGGATTTACCGTGAACCAGAAAAAATACGATGGCTTCAGAACGCTGGACGATATGTACTCCTGGTACAATTTCCTGTATAAAAAAGCGGAGAACAAACCAGACGAACTTAAAACCGTAGTAAGCCAGCTTACGCAGGGAAAGGGCAATGATATTGACAAAATAAAATCACTTTACTACTGGGTGCAGGACAATGTTCGATATATAGCCTATGAAGAAGGTTATTCAGGCTTCATACCCCAAACGGTGCAGGAAGTATACAAAAATAAATACGGCGATTGCAAAGGCATGGCTAACCTGTTGACAGAAATGCTGAAGATTGCTGGCTTTGATGCGCATTTTGCATGGATAGGAACACGCGAGATACCTTACGACAGGAAAGAGATACAATCACTTTGTGTAGACAATCATGCCATCAGCGTGCTGTATCACCAGGGTAAAACTTACTTCCTCGACGGTACGGAAAAATATGTGCAGCTTGGAAAAAATGCGTATCGTATCCAGGGCAAGAACGTGCTGGTGCAGCATGGCGATGCCTACAAAGTTGAAATAGTTCCCCCTCCGGCGGTGGAAGAGAACCAGATGAACACACGCGCCAATCTTGCATTGAAAGGCAATAAGATCACCGGCCATGTAACTATGAGCTTTGATGGCGAGGCAAAGAGCTTCTTTCATTATATCTACAACAACATTCCTTCTGCAAAGCGCAAGGATTTTATTACGCGATTGCTGGAGCTGAATGGCAACAATTCAGAAGCTACCAATATTAAAACATCTGATTTTAAGAACCGCGATATTCCGATCGTGCTGGAAGGCGATATCGAGATCAGCAACCAGGTAACACAGGTGGATAATCTGTATTACACCAGCATCGATTTCTTTCCCGGTACCATTGTTGGCTTTATTCCTGATGAAGAAAGGCAGAATCCCATCGATATAGATCACGTGTTCATAGCCAGCGATGAAGTAACGCTCGAGCTGCCGGCCAAAGCAAAAGCGCAGAATTTACCAGCCGCCTTCCAGTCTGCATTCAACAACAACAGCATGGAAGCTTCTTACACTGTGAGCAACAACAAAGTGATCCTGAAGAAAAAAATGCAATTGAGCGCACCTGTTATTCAAAGCAATGAATTTGCAGGATGGAAAGCTTTCCTGAATAAGATCAAGGAGTTTAACAGGAATAATATTACGATTCAAATGCAATAGCAGCTGAGGCTGCAAGGCACAAGGTACAAG
>JBAVMD010000133.1:0-16594 GCA_049689695.1 Chitinophagaceae bacterium
TGAGTTGCCGATCATCGCCCGCACAAACTGAAGCAGCGAAAGATACCGCTGCTGGCCCAGGCTGGAAAAAACCGCTGCCCTGCCTGTGTTCTGCTGAGCATACTCCTTTATCATCTGGCCTATTACCCTGCCATCTGCATCTGCATTGGGCATGGTAAAAATAATTTTCAGGTCAGGGAATTTATCCAGCGTATCCAGCAAATCCTTTACCTGTACGGCAGAGGAACGGTTCTCCATGGTAATCGGGTGAAAAGTCACCAGCACCGCTTTATCAATATCGCTGAACTGCAGGTTGGCCTCCAGTTCTTTTTTCGAAAGCAATGAAAGGCCTTTGATGTTATCGAGCCCGATGGCGCCTGTATTAAAAACCCTTTTAGGATCTTCACCCAGTTGAATAACGCGCCGGCGGTATTCATCAGTTGATGTAAAATGCAGGTAGGCCATTTTGGTTATGGAATGACGGAAAGCATCGTCTGTAGCGCCCTCTGTTAACTCACCTCCATGCAAATGCGCAATTGGAATGCGTAGCAGGTGGGCCGCCGTAGCGGCTGCAAAAGTTTCAAACCTGTCGCCCAACACCACCATCCAATGCGGCTGCAGGCGGGTAAGCGCTTCTGCAAGGCCCATTACGCCCATGCCGGTTGATTTGGCAATGGCTGTTTCACTATCGCCGGAAAGCAGGATCTCTACTTTTTCATCGATGGTAAAACCGTCTTTTTCTATTTCACGGTAAGTGAGGCCAAATTCAGGAGAAAGGTGCATGCCCGTAGCTACGATCTGCAGTTGCAGATCTTTCTGCTGCTTAACCAGCTTCATTAACGGAAGCATCAGGCCGTATTCGGCCCGGGAACCGGTAACGATGCATATTTTAAGCGGTCCTTCACTCATAATTCAATCAGTTCATCAGGCTCAAAATTCCTGGAAGCTGGTTTGCCGATCACCTCGTCCCACAACATTGGGCTAAGGCCGGTGCCGGGACGTTTTACAGTGAGATTGTCATCACTGAACACCTCGCCCTGCTCGATCTTTGCCGAAGCCACAATGCTTTTGCGGGCAATCGCTTTATTTTTTATCTCCGAAGGAGATGGTTTTTTATCCGGTGAACCCAAGGCCGCTTCAATGTTGCGGATGGAGGCGATCATCTGTTTCAATTCTCCCGGCTCAAGCGATGCTTTGTGGTCCGGGCCTTCCATATTCCTGTCGAGCGTAAAATGTTTTTCAATCAACACAGCCCCTAGTGCTACTGCCGCAACGGGAACTTCTATGCCGGGCGTATGATCTGAATAGCCGTATTGAACATTGAAAGCTTTACCAAGTTCTGGCATCGCCAGCAGGTTCACATCATTAAATGGCGTTGGGTATTCCGTATTGCAGTGAAGTATGGTTACATGTTCTTTTTGAGCACCGGCCTGGAGCAACACATTCACCGCTTCTTCTATTTCCTGCAGCGTGGCCATGCCGGTTGACAATATTATTTCCGGAAAACTTGCCGCCATCTTTCTCAGGTAAGGAAGATTGGTGATCTCGCCGGATGGTATTTTGCCCAATGTAATGTTCAGGCTTTTTAGCAGGTCTATGCTGTCGAGGTCAAAAGGCGTTGAAAGGAACTTAATATTTTTTTGAGCGCAATAACTGATAAGCTCATGATGGTCCTGCTCACTCAGTTCAAGTTTTTTAAGCATGGAAAGCTGACCATCATTATTGCCCGTATTCTTTTGTTGATAGGCGGCTTTAACAGCTCCGGCACTGGCGATCTTTTCTGCCTTGAACGTCTGGAACTTTACATAATCAGACCCTGCATCGGCCGCTACATCTACCAGTTGCTTTGCAAGCTCGAGGCTTCCGTTGTGGTTTACGCCGGCTTCTGCTATGATGATCACTTTTTTCAAGACCGGATTCTTCTTAGCGGGTTTCCGGCATAGGTGCCGGGTTTGGTTATAGAAATCCTTACTACTGCGCCTGCGCCGATAACAACGTCTGATGCAATTGATATTCCATGTACCAGCACAGCGCCGCTGCCAACAAATACCCTGTCGCCTACATTGCATCCACCGTTAATGATAGCTCCGGTGGAAACATGCACGTGATCACCTACCGTTGCATCGTGCTCTACCAGGCAACGGTTGTTCAGGATAGCATTATTGCCAATGCGCACACTTGTATTTACAATGCAATGGTGCATGATAAGAGTGCCCTTGCCTATTGTTGAATGAGTTGAAACAAATGCGCTGGGCGCCGTTACTTTTTCTATGATCTGCGCCTGCATTTCTTCCAGTAAACTGAAGAGCTTCATTCGTACCGCGGGCGAATTTACCTGGCCTACGGCGATAAGAAAGCCTATACTCTTATCCTGCGAAAGCTCTGCAATAACATCATTGTCTCCCAGTACCGGGTAACCGAGAACGTCATGGCCTTTGGGAAAAGCGCCGTCGATCAAACCATGTATCGTAAACTCCTTTCCTGCTTCGATAACGCCGATGGCGGATTTAGCATGTCCGCCCGCACCGATAAGAACGAGTTTTTCAATCATGATAAAAATCATTCACCAACCCTGCAACTTCTTGCAGTTGATCGTTGGTAATGTGAGTAGAACAGGGAAGGCTAAGGCAATCGTTGTACACAGCGGAAGAAACGTCGGTCTCTGTATAATAAATACTTTCTTTAAATGCAGGCAGGCGGTTCATGGGCACCCAGAAGGGGCGGGCATCCACGCCTTTTTCGCGCAGGAATTTTCTCAGCTCTTTCTGGCGCGGGGCCTTAATGGTGTACAACCAACGGTTGGCATCAACATGATCGCCGATCTTTTGCGGGCTGATGCCGGGAATATTTTTAAAGCTGTTGTTATAAAATGCGCTGATCTCTTTTTTTCTTTCGATGAATGAAGGCAGTTGCTCCATTTGTGCAACGCCCATTGCGGCCAGGATATTCACCAGGCGGTAATTGTATGCAACTTCATCATGATAATATTCATTGGCATCGGCTTTTGCCTGCGTGCTGAGGTGCTTTGCATGCTTTGCAACGCCTGCATCGTCAGTTATCAGCATGCCGCCGCCGCCTGTTGTAATGATCTTGTTTCCGTTGAAGCTCAGGCAACCTGCTATTCCAAATGTGCCTGAATGCTTTCCTTTGTAATAAGATCCCAGCGATTCAGTAGAATCTTCAACCACTTTCAGGTTGAATGCGTTGGCAAGGTCCATCAATCTCTCCATATCACAGATATTTCCCAGCACATGCACCGGCATGATGGCGCTTATTGTTTTACCAGTTCCCATATGAACGCAGTCGCCGTGTTTGATCGCGCAATCATTGCGAAGGAATTTTTCAAGCAGTTCAAGGTCCATCTGCCAGGTATCTGCATCCACATCCATTAAAAGCGGCTGTGCCTGAACGTAAGCAATGGAATTAACGCTGGCGACAAAAGTAATATTGGGAACTATCACATGATCGCCGGCTTTTACACCTGCAAGCAATAAGCTTAAGTGAAGCGCTGTGGTGCCGTTGGAAGTTGCTACTGCATAACCGCTTCCGGTATAGCGGGCAACCATGGCCTCAAATTCATTTACGAATTTTCCTACAGAAGAAACCCAGTTGGTATCCAGGCATTCTTTAATGTATTTCCATTCGTTGCCAGAAAGGTTAGGTTCCGAAAGAGCGATCATAGATTTTACAGTGGTAAGAAACTGTTACCAGAATTTTAGTGAGTTGGTTATTCTTCTCAGCAGGCTTTTCTTTTTACCGGCATCGCCTTCATCAAAATATCCTGAGCCGTAGCCATAACCATATCCATACCCGTAGCCTCCGTAAGGACCGTAGCTGCCGTAACCACCGCTGCCTATCTTCACATCGTTCAGCAATACGGAAAGCCTTGGAAGTTTTTTCTGTACGTACAGTTCATCAATAAGGTTGAGCTGTTTTTTATACGTGTAGTTCTGTCGCAGGATATACAATGTGCAATCTGCATGCTCTGCCAGTATCATTGCATCGCTCACAAACCCAACGGGAGCTGTATCGATGATCACGATATCAAATCTCACTTTAAGATATTCAAACAGCTCTGTGATCTTTGGGTCCAACAGCATTTCTGCAGGGTTAGGAGGAACAGGGCCGCACGGTATCACATATAAGTTATCTACACCATCCACCGCAACTGCCAGTTCATCTAATCTTGCTTTGCCTACTATATAGTTAGTGATGCCCGCATGCTTTTTCATTTCCAGATTGGAAACAATTTTAGGCTTGCGGATGTCGAATTCAAGAATAACCGTTTTTTTACCCGTAAGCGCCATCACGGCGCCAATGTTGGTAGTAACAAAAGATTTGCCTTCTCCACTGAATGAAGAAGTAACCAATATTACCGGCTTGTTTACATTGTTCAATAAGAACTGAAGATTGGTTCTTATAATGCGGAATTGTTCAGATATTACTCTCCGGCTGTTCTTGGTAACTACCAGCACACCTTTCTCATCAGAGTGCCCTATCTCTCCCATGAAAGGAATATCAGACACTCTTTCAATATCAGCTCTGCTGGTAACTCTATCGTTCAGGTATTCTTTTAATGTGAAAAGTCCAACAGGTATTGCCAGTCCTAATAAAATGCTCACCAGATAAGTTGAGCGGCGGTTAGGACGGATAGGACTGAAATTAGCGCGGGCAGGTTCCACCACTTTACTATCTGAAATAGTAGACGCCGATGCAATGGCCGTTTCTTCTTTTTTCTGTAAAAGGAAAAGATAAAGCTCTTCTTTGATCTTGCGCTGACGCTCACGCTCAGCCAATTGCTGCACCTTGCTAGGTATCGATGACAGCTTACTTTCCGAAGCACCGCTCTGGCGCCTGAGGCTGCTGCTGGAGATCAGGTACGACTGGCGAACATTCTGCAGAGCTTCAATAATGTCTAACCTGAGCTTGGCGATGCGCGAATCGAGGTTTTGTATGAACGGATTGGCCGCGGGCATAGTAACGAGCGCATTGTCCCGCTCCTGCTGCAATTGATTGTACTGATTAATGAGCGGTATGATGGTTGGCTCCTGTGTTCCCAATTCCACGGGAACAGCATTCCATGCATTTTGTGAACTGGACAGGTAACGTATGAGATAATCAACGATGCTCATCTTCACTTCCTGCTGCGATTGCGATATGGATTCCTCGTTAATCTTATTAAGATAAAGCTCTGACTGCTTTTCCAGCTCAAAGGCTTTATTCTTTTCAACAAATTTGGTAAGGTCTCTTTCCACGATCCCTAATTCGATACCGATGCTGTCGAGCCTTTCATCTATGAACTCAAGCGTTGAAATACGCATCTGCCGCTTGTCTTCTATATTCGATTCTTTATAAACATCCATAAGTGTGTTCAGGATGTCCTGCGCCATGGTGGGGTTGGGCGATTCGTAGGTGAGGTTGATAATCTGTGCGAAGTTATCGGCAAGTGCAACCCTTAATCCTCCTACCACCATTTCAGTAGCAGGCGCAAGGTCGGCCTTGGAAAGTATATAAATATTACTGGCGTACAGGTTATACACCTGCGGGAACAGTTTTACTACCCTGAAGGCGCCGCCTTTTAAGGGAACGGGTTCGCCAAACAGGTATTGCTGCTGGCCATCGTTAAGCTTAAAATGATTGTTATCTACAAGTGTTATTTCAACTGCGAGGGTTGCTGTTGAATCGAATGGAGGAAGCAGTTCCAGCGCCAGGGGAGCTTCTGATCTGTACAAAAGCGTACTGCGGATGTTTCCTTTGTTGTATACGGATGATTGCAGGTTCAACCGTTTTGCTACACGCGCTGCCAGCGGCCTGCTGCGCAACAGCTGCATTTCATTATATACGTTCTGAAAGCTTCCGCCTGTAAAGATGTCGTCGAACTTATCGTTGCCGCCCCGGGGCGCTTCTCTTTTTATGAGCAGGGTTGATTCTGTACGATAAATGGGAATAGAATAGCGCAGCTTGATCTTGGCAAGAATCAACGCTACTGCCAGGGACAACACTATCCATGGCAGGTATTTCAGGTACCGTATGATGAACTCACGCGGCGAAAGCAGTTGCTTTTTCTGCATTTCCCTGATCTGTAAACCATTAGTTGTTGCTTCCATATAATTTCCTTCTATCGCAGTACCCCCACCAGTATCGCAAGCACTGAGATCACACTTGTTGCAAGTGAAATATTGCGGATGGTAACCTGGTCATTGGCTGCAGCCTTATTGCGGGTCATGTCTACATAAACCACGTCGTTGGGTTGCAAATAAAAAAATGGTGATGCCATGATCTCCGGGTTCTTAAGGTCAAGACGCGCCTGTGTGCGTTGGCCGTTGATCTCCCGCAGCACCAGCACATTGTCTCTTCGCCCGAACGATGTAAGATCGCCTGCAAGACCAATAGCCTCCAATAACGATACTCTCTCGTTTGGAATTGTGAACTGCCCCGGTTTTGCTA
This sequence comes from Chitinophagaceae bacterium, assembly GCA_049689695.1. Lineage (GTDB taxonomy): Bacteria > Bacteroidota > Bacteroidia > Chitinophagales > Chitinophagaceae > DASPKM01. The sequence goes on from JBAVMD010000133.1 coordinate 6,427, forward strand.
CTTCGCCTATCAGCGTAATACGGTAATTGGCGAGGCGGATGATGAAATAAGGATTGTTTAGTTTATCTGTAAGTTTAGATTTCAGCAATTGGTAAAGCTCATCCTTGCCAAGCCCGGCCACCATTAAGTTACCAAGTCCCGGAAATTGGATGTAGCCTGAATCATCTACCAGGTAAGTAGAGCCGGAATTTAAAGCGGGCGTGGGTTGTGTAGTGCTGTTGGCTGCTGTGATGGAGGGCTGGTTAGGCAGGTTGTAATAAGCAGAGGCTTGCGGGTTATCACTGTAAACAGCAATGTTGAGCAGGTCGCCTTTTTGTACCACCAGCTTGGGATAATTTGCCTGGCTGAGCTTTGCGGTATCGAATTGTCCCTGGAAGTATTGAAACTGCCTTACATTTCCGCATGACCACCAGGTGGGAATACATGCTAATAATAAAAGCGTATAAAATAATTGTCTGAATGATTTGCGGATGATCATTTTTAAAGAATGTAAACGGTTTTATACGGGAATGATGTTGCTTTTTTCAAGGCTGGCCACCAGTGTGTATCCCAGGCTTTCAATAAGCACTTCCACCTTATTATTCATCAACCGCGTGATGCGGCCTGTTTTATTCATCAGTAATCCCCGGCGTACCATTACGGCCTGGTTGGCCTGCAGGTTAATGGGTTTTACTTCTACATCTTCATGCTCGTTCAGGAAATTGCGGATAATTTCTATTTCTTTTTCTTTTACTATAGCGGGCTTGCCATTCCAGTATACAAAGTTGAGCACTCCACTGATCATTCTTACCTGCTGCAGCTCTTCTTCTTTTGCCTGTACAAATACGTACGATTTAAACAGTGGTTCTTCTATCAGCTTGATCCTGTCGCTCCATTTTTTACGCACCTTATTCAGCGGGCAATAGCTTACCAGTCCTTTTTCCATGAAAAGACCGTGCACTTTCTTCTCCCAACGCGGTTTGGTATAGACCGCATACCATTTTTTCTGTACTACCACGTGCTATGATGATTAAAGGGCACAAGTTACTGATTAGCATGGCTTCGCCACCTCAGTCCCATTGCATTTTTCTAAAGGACTGATTATTTTGAAGTTAGGCGAGTGGAGAATAGCAAGTGGCGAGTGGGTTAAATGTTACTTCCTACTCGCCATTTCCTACTTCCTACTCGCTTCCCCTTGTTCGTTTATATGCGAAAAGGGTATAAGTAGAGAATTCCTTAGAATTACACCTATACCCTGATACATTATAATAATATAAATAGATACACTCCGGTTTTCTTCTTCACAGGTATTTATGGTTTTAGGGAACGAGGAAGGTTACCCTTCCGTTTGACAATCATATAATAACTGCATTGCATGTCATTACATAATTGCGGTGCAAATATAGGAGATTTTATAAAGGAATAACGGAAGAGAGGGGTCATTAAGTCAATTGGTCGTTAGCTGAATGGTCATTTAGTCATTAGGTCATTGAGTCATTGCACAAAGGTGAAACGTGAAGACATTATGCTTTTCATTTCACATTTGGCTTTCGACCTAATGACCCCATGACCCATTGACCTAATGACCCAATGACTTAATAACCTAATGACCCAATGACTTAATGACCTATTGCCTATCTTCAACCCCAAAATTTCCCCTGCTTGAACCAACGCTATTACTCGCTCGATGTATTTCGCGGAGCTACGGTTGCGCTCATGATCCTGGTGAACAACCCGGGCTCCTGGTCGCATATTTTTGATCCGCTTGAACATGCCCGCTGGCACGGATGCACACCTACCGACCTCGTCTTTCCATTTTTTCTGTTTGCAGTAGGTAATGCGCTTGCATTTGTGATGCCCCGTATGGAAAATGCAGGCAATACAGTGGTGCTTGGAAAGATCTTTAAAAGAACGCTTCTCATTTTTGCCATCGGCATCTTCCTCAACTGGGCGCCATTTGTTCGTTGGGATGGCGACAAACTGGTATACCGCACTTTTGAAACACTGCGCTTCATGGGTGTGTTACAACGCATTGCGTTAGCTTATTGCTTCGCTGCCCTGATTGTTCATTTCTTTAAAGTGCGAGGCGCTTTTGTGGCAAGCATGGCAATACTGCTCATATACTGGGCACTATGTCTTGCATTTGGCGACCGGGCTGATCCTTACAGTCTCGAAGGTTTTTTTGGAACCGGACTCGACCGTAGATTACTAGGCAGCGCACATTTATATAAAGGAGAGGGTGTGTTCTTTGATCCGGAGGGACTGGCCAGCACCCTGCCGGCCATTGTGCAGGTAATTTTCGGCTATTTTGTGGGGCTCTATATTCAGCAGAAAGGAAAGACCTATGAAATGCTTGCTAATCTTTTTGTGGCCGGCTGCGTCTTGGTGTTCGCCGGTTTTTGCTGGGACCTTGTCTTCCCTGTTAATAAAAAGCTCTGGACCAGCTCGTATGTATGTTATACAACCGGCCTGGCGATCTTCACCCTGGGAGTAATGATCTATCTGATAGAGTTCCGGGAGATCAGGGGCGCATGGAGCAGGTTCTTTGTGGTATTTGGAAAGAACCCGCTTTTCATATTTGTATTGAGTGGGTTTTTGCCCCGGGTGCTGGGACTGTTGAGATGGACGGACCGCATTGGCGAAAATGGCAAACCGGTTTATGCCACACCTTTTTCCTGGTTTTATGAACACATCTGCAAACCGATATCTGCCAAACCTGAAGTAGGTTCTTTGATATACGCCTTGTGTATGATCGCTTTTTACTGGATGATTGTGTGGTGGCTTGACAGGAGGAAGATTTATATTAAGGTTTGAGTGGAATGTTTCGGGTTTCACGTTTCGCGTTTAGGGTTCGCATCGTCTGGGTTGTTGATTAAAATATAATGAATGCTATGTATGATAGATTCAAAACTTGAGAACCCGAACCCGAAACTTCTTAATTCCCCACCTCCAACCCCCTATACTTAGGAGTGAACCGGTTGCCTATCCAGAAAAGGATGCAAATGAGCAGGAAGATGAGTGCGATAATGATGATGGAAAATTTGGCTACGGCCATATCATAGGCAAGTGTTACAGTGAATGCGGTGGCTTTGCCTGACAGGCTTTGCGTCATGGCAATGTTTTCCGCAATATCACAGATGGCCGCAATTGGAAGAAGCATCGAAAGAAAACGGCCCATTCTCTTCAGCAACACATGTCCGCTTGACCTCGACAAAAGCAATACGCCCGTGATCAGCAGGCCACTGTAGAGCACAATAAATATATAATCCACCCAGATGCTCTGACGCGCTTTTTCCAGTTTGCCGGCCTGAGACCACTCGCCCATAATGCGTTCTGCCACCGGCAAGGTTTTCGCTACTTCAAACTGAACGATGTCTTTTGAATGGAGCGGCTCGAGATAATTTCGTGACCAGGCAATGTACCCGAGGTTGAGCGCCAGGAAGACCCAGAAGTACAGACGAAGTCTGCGTGATTTATTCATGGCATGAGGAGGTGGTAATTAAAGATAAGAATTAGTTTCGGGTTTAAGGTTTCGGGTTTAAGGTTCAGAAATCCGGAGTCATTAATAAAATTTTTATCGTTGTTTTATAAACATCTCAATACTTAGGAACCTTAAACCTGAAACTTTAAACCTTAAACTAAACCCAAACCGACAACCACACAGCAACAAATGCGCAAATTCTTTCAACGCCTCTTCCGTAAGCCCGTTACCAGACTGGCGCAAAAGCTTTCATCCGCACCCCGCAAGGAAGCTGTGTTCAAATCCCTGTCTTCTTTGCTGGAACGCATCACCGCAAAAAAAACCAGGAACGATTCCATCATCCCTTTTGATCTTACAAAAGACCGCTTTGTTATTTTCTCAGATCAGCACAAGGGGAGGCGTGACCTCGCGGACGATTTCAGGCTCGCAGAAAAAAATTACCTGGAAGCCATGAAGTACTATTATGAACAGGGATATACATTGATATGCCTGGGCGATTGCGAGGAATTATGGGAGAACGATCCAAAGTCTTTAATGGCGCCCAACCAGCAGGTTTTTGAAGCGGAGAAAAAATTCCTGGACGAGAACCGCTATCACCGCATTTATGGCAACCACGACCTTGAATGGAAATATGATTTTCCGAGGAACCTTTACATCAAGCCGGCTTACGGCGATAAGCTTAAAGTATGTGAAGGGCTGCTGCTGCAAACTACGTATGCCGGCTCCGGCTACTGCGTTTTTTTAACGCATGGCCACCAGGGCGACCTGCGCAGCGATGGCAACGCACTCAGCAAATGGATCATAGCTGCGCTCTGGACGCCCATTCAACGTTTTCTCGAGATCAATATAGATACTGTTTCTGATTCTATTGACCTGGTGGATAAGCACAATATCATCATGTATCAATGGTCTGCCACACAAAAAAATCTTGTGTTCATTTCAGGGCATACGCATAAACCGGTGTTTGCTTCGCTGGACCATGTGGAGCGGCTGACAAAGGAAATTGAAATGGCAAAGCAGCAGGGTAAAGAAAACTACCGCTCAACGCTGCAGCAGGAACTCGACAAACGCAAAGCAGAATATGCCGCCAAGCAATTCATTAAGACCATGGTCATCCCTTCTTATTTCAATACCGGCTGTTGTTGTTTTTTTGATGGAGACATTACCGGAATTGAAATTGCCGAAGGCGACATCAGGCTTATCAAATGGGAAGAAACTAAAGAAGGTTCAAAGCGCAGGCTGCTGGAACATTCTCCGTTGGGATATATTTTTGAGAAGCTGAAAGGATAAGAATTTATTCGCCCAACGACACATCGCTCCTCACTTTACGCTGCCTGGGCGGCGTTCCATCCATCTTTACAATTTTCGGATAGAACAATCCTACCGTATCCACAAGATGTTGCTGTGCATCCATCACGGTATGAATGTCTTTATAAGCATGCGGCGCTTCATCCAGTCCACCGCCAAGCAATGTAACGCCATGTTTTTGCAGCTCTTCATGCATCGCTTTTTGTGTAATGGATTTGATGGCGGCCGTTCTGCTCATCCTTCTTCCTGCGCCATGCGCGGCAGAGTTAATAGAAGCAACTTCTCCCTTTCCTTTTACAATAAATCCGGGGGCTGTCATGGAACCGGGAATAATTCCCAGCACATTTTTACCGGCTGGTGTTGCACCTTTTCTGTGCACGATCACTTCTCTTCCTTCATACATTTCCTTCCATGCAAAATTGTGATGGTTCTCTACCATTTTGATGGGATTGGCACCCAACTGATCAGAAATTTTTTCGTGTATCACATGATGACAGGCTGAAGCATAATCACCCGCAAGGTTCATTGCCATCCAGTATTCGATGCCTTCTTCTTCATCGAGGCTCAGCCATGCAAGGTTAGCGGCTTCGGGCGGAAGCTTTCTTTTTTCCTTGGCGATCTTTGTATAGTGGTTAGCGACATTGGCTCCTATTGCACGCGATCCGGAATGCGAAAGCAAACCGAGATAAGCTCCGGGAGGAATGTTCAGCACATTGTCTTTTTCCCTTATCTCCACCACGCCAAACTCAACAAAGTGATTTCCCGAGCCGGAAGAGCCAAGCTGACTTGCCGCACGGGATTGCAGAGCCTTAAGAATGCCGAGCTCATTGAACTCTTTCCTGTATAATATTTCGTGGTCGGTAATCTTTTTAAACTGCTGACCCGCGCCGAACAGCGTATTCTCGTTCAATTCTCTTTTAAAATAAGCTTCGCGCTTATCCAGCTCACGCGGATCGATATCGAATACAGACAAACACATCCTGCATCCAATGTCAACGCCAACGCCAAATGGGATCACCGCATTCTCGGTAGCAAGTACGCCCCCGATGGGAAGACCGTAACCTGAATGCGCATCAGGCATCAGCGCTCCCGCAACAGAAACAGGCAGGCGCGAAGCCTGGTTCATTTGCATAGTAGCGCCTTCTTCGATATGCTCCGCGCCAAAAACATTGAAATGAATACCATTCGTATTCAGGGGGATAATGTCTGCATTCCTTTCGGGCTTTGGCATTAAAGCCTCGGCTATCTTCCCTACAACCGGGTCTTTTAAATGGTCTGCAGGGCTTTCCAGAATTGCTTTCAGCAGCGCTAATGCTTCGTCGGGGGTGCTGTGCTTATACGCTTTCTCCATGATGTTCATGGTAATGCTGATCACCGGCCCTTCGGGGAAGCCGATGCCTCTGAGTTCTTTGCCGCTTAGTTTCAGTTTTGCCATAACAAATCCAGCTTGATCAATTTGTATATCTTTTTTTTAATGTGCAATTATTGTGCTGGAATATTCACCAAAAAACAAATAACAAGCAGCAAAGAAAAATAAAATAAAGACAGGATGACAGTGAGTCGTTGTAAAAAATAAAAAGTCTCCCCAAGGGAAGACTTTTTTGAATATTACTATTTACTGTTCTCTTTTTGAAAACATCTATAATGCAGGAACTATTTCAACACCTGTATCTTTTGTCTTTCACTTCCCTGCTCACCTATGATCTCTATAATATAAATACCTACAGGCAGATCGCTTACGTTAATATTAGCCTTGCTGGTCCTGGAGAATTTCTGATGCTTCCGCAAGTTTCCTTCCTTGTCATACATTTTCACCTGCGTGAAACCTGCATTGTGTGCAGAAGACTGTGAGGCATCAACTGCAACTGTAATTACAGAATGAGCAGGGTTGGGCGATATGCGATAGCCATAGCAACTGCTCCAGATGGTTACGCCATCAGTGCGTGATGCTCCACAAAGATCTGTATAGCTTAATCTTAAAGCGCCGCCACCTGTTACGCCAACATAAGTGGTGGCTGAATACGGACTGTGAATATTAAAGTTCTGCGGATTGTAGTCCACAAACCAATGCCAGTTGCTTCCCCTTGAAGGATCGGCGCCAACAAACCATGTTTGCCAGGTTCCGTTGCATCCTCCGCTCTGGTAGTAATTGATATTAGGGCTTGGCGCAGCTACAACAAAGTTGAGCCGGTTGGTAGCTGATATGCCGCTACAGGGAGTAGTAATGACTACCTCTACCCAGGCCGAACCGCCAACGCCATTGGATTGCACAGTTATTTGCCTGGTATTGGTTGCGCCAACAGCTGAGAGGTTACTGCTCCATGTCCATGAATAAGTAGCGCCTGCAATACTTTTTACAGCATAGGTAGCGCTGCTGCCCGGACAAATGTAGTAGCTGCCCACCTGCGAAATTTTAGTAGAGGCGTAATAACTCACACTTGAGGGCTGATCATACGGAACGCCGGTGCGGGTGTGACGAACAACGGAAAGCTGTCCCCATTTTGATTCCCAATAACCCGAATGTGTAGTAGACTTAACTGCTGAGTGATCACCGCAATAATAATGCACCTTGTCAGCTTCCGATTCATTGCAAACTTTTATAAAACAACCATCGTTCCAGTACTTATCTATGTTGTGCGTGTTATCGTAACAAGCTCCCAGGTCAACAGAAGCATTGTTGATCCATACCTTGCTGGTGTTACCTTCCCTTAGGTGCCAGGCATAAGAATGGCAATTGTATTGATTGGAAGCATCCCCTATGATAGTAATGCCAAGATACCCATATTGACTTTGTGTTTGTGAATTGGCAGCCTGTATCTGCGACTGGGTGAACTCAGTGCGATAGAACGCTGAAACGGTACCGCTTTTACAGGTGTAAACCGTTGTGGGTGTCTGCGCAAAGCCCATGTAGCAGAAGAGAACAAGTATATATGTAGTGATATATCTGAAGTTCATAAAATAATAATTTAATAGTGAATGTATCCGCCCCTATTTTACCTTGTAGCGATGGCTCTTGCTTTGCCGATGATCTGCATCATAGCTTCCCGGTCTTGCAACAAACCTGTAGCAACAAACTCCTGCATAGGTTGAGTTGCTGTCATAGCCTTTGTTGAAGTGTCGCCAAGCGCAGCGGCCAGTTTCACAATAATCCTTCCTGTAGAAGCTTGATTCACGAAACCAAACAAAGGATCGGAAGCAATGAGATTGTAGTTTGACAGGGTTTTATTCAATAGCTGCCTTTTTTGAGCGGTTTCCATTTTACCGATAATCTCCTCCTGCACTACAATAGCGTCTATCATCATTACGAGGAAGGTATATTGTCCTTTTTCAATTTCGGTTCTCAATCGCGTGTAGCCTTTCACGTCAAAGGCTTTGTAATGATCCAGCAATTTGGCAGGCGCATCTTTACGTGCGAGCAATGCTGTGATACCGTTGAAATGTTGTTTCCATTCACCGAACGACATCTGTGGCGTGTTCTGCAAAAGCAGAATGGTAGACGCAGGATAGTTAAGACAGGTTTGGATGAGCGCTGCAGTTGTAAGCTTGCTTAGTACATCGGAAGGGATCTGGCAGGCCGCGTACATTTCGTCAACGCTTTTAAATGATTGCCATTTTTCAGAGCCGGGCTTTACCGGGAAATCATAGGGTGTATTGCTTTGTTGGGCAAAAGAAGCGCAGGCCAAAAGCATAAAGCCAATGAGTAGACCTTTCTTTTTCATTTGAATAGGTTAAAAGGTGAGTAAAAAGGCTTGTTACGGGAAACTTTATCTGAGCAATAACCTGCGTAGCTTAACAAGGGACGGGAAGTAGTGCCGACTTAGATTTAAAAATACCTTAATTAAAAATTCAGGACAATTGTAGAACTACTAAAAAGCTTTAGTAGTTCTACCCTAAAAAAATCCTGGCATCTTGTTGAAACTGTATTGTCGTCCCGGTCGGATTCGAACCGGCATTTTTGCCTGAGCAAACAGCATGGCTGTAAATGCGCTTCCCTACTTACCAAAAGGCTTTCGGTGCACTGCAAACTGTATCCATTCCGGCGCACAGCCGGAACGGCATCGTCCACGCACTCCGCGGATTCAACTTTTACCGCAGCTTTTCCTTTTAAGCTACAGGACACTGACTATAAGAAAATTAGAGCACTTGTTTAGAAATGGTGAGCCGCTTTGCTATTTGTGCTATTAATGTGCAACTGCTGTGCAATGTGTGCAATTATTGTGCAATTACACCAACAAATAAAACGCACTCAATTCACGCGGTGCCTCAAGGATTCGAACCTCGTTTACCGGATTTTCAGTCCGGTGCATAGACCAACTCTGCCAAAGCACCAACTATGGTTGGCCCAGCGGGAATCGAACCCGCATCCCCTTGATTAAAAATCAAGTGCTCCGCCAATTAAGCTATGGGCCAATGAGCCTGACACCTGCCAGGTGTCAGGCATTTTTAGGACTGAAGATCTGCCGCAGCTGATCTATCAATACTCCGTTACCACTCACACTAATGCTGCTTATTTTATCAGCTATCTTCTCTACATATTCCATTTCCTTCAGCTTAAACAGCATTTGGTTTTCTTCCATCAGCTTTGCGGTGTTCAGCAAACTCCTGGTACTTGCAGTTTCCTCCCGCCTCATGATGATGTTGGCCTGCGCTTTTTTTTCCGCAACCAGCACCTGATTCATGATCTCTTTCACATCGCCTGGCAAAATGATATCCCGGATACCGAAACCATTTGCTTCCACACCCAACACCGCGGCTTTTTCTGCCGAAGTCCGGAGAACGAAAGGAGCAAGAGTTTCTTTTTTCTCCAGCAATTCATCCAGGGTAAAAGAACTGATGTATTCACGCAAAGCAAACTGGAACACCACATACAACTGACGTTCGAATTCCTTGTTTTCCAACAAAGCTTTTTCGATGTCTGTTACCTTATACTGCACAAATGCGTTTGCACGTATGGATGCTTTATCCTTTGTAAGGATCTCCTGCCCGCTGATCTCCAGCTGGAGTTGACGTGTATCAACCTTGCTTACGAGAATTACTATGCTGTTCTTCCACCAGCAATACACACCGCTCTGCAATACCTGCACATATTTTCCATCTACAAACAACAGCGCTCTTTCGTATGCTTCCACAGTAAAGCATCTTACGTAAGGCGCAAGCAATTTGCTTTGCAAAACAGCGCGGTCAATGTTCTCGGTGATCGCTATTTTGCTGATGTCTGCACGCACGAACTCATATTTTACAATTGCATTCCAGAAAGCATACCGTCCCGCGGTCAACACCTGGTCCAGTACGCCATTCTCGTACAACAGCACTATTTCGTTGTCTTTCACTTCAATCACTATCAATTGCTCAGCGAGTTTTTCATCTTTCAAAAGGATGTTTAATTCATGAGAAGTATAG
>JBAVMD010000134.1:0-3105 GCA_049689695.1 Chitinophagaceae bacterium
TAATATCGGGCAGGCGGCCTGCTTCTTCAATAACATCGTCAGGAAATACCACGGAAAAACCATTTTCCAGCAAGATCTCCTTCATGGCAAAATCATGCTCATTGGTAACATCAAGCACCTGCACCACTTCGCCGGAAGGCTTTTTATTACGCTCCCACTGTGTAATTCTTACTACAACCTTGTCGTTATTGGTAGCTCCGTTCAGTGCCGTCAATGGGATATAAACATCAGGCATCGGCTTGTCGGTCTCAGCAATGAAAAAAGCGAACGATTCGCTTACATCGAGATGCCCGATGAAATCAGTCTGCTTTCTCTCGACCACTTCAGTAATAATGCCTCTTTGGCGGTTGCTTCTTTTACCATCACTTACCACCTCAACACGCACAGTATCACCATGTAAAGCGGTATTAAAATCGGCCGGCCTTACCAGGATGTCCTGCTGCTCTTTGTTTATTGTAACAAACCCTACTCCTGCCCGTGTGATGTCTAATGTGCCCTGGAGGCTTTCCGGCGAATGTTGCTGTTTTTTCTTCTTCTTCGTATTTTTTCTACCCATGCTCAATTATCTTTTGAAAGTACCTATGAAGTTACCGATTATCTCTATAAAAGATTGTGCCTCATCGAACAGGAAATGGTGACCAATGGGCAACACGTAAAAAGGAAGATCATTCAGTTCCTGCTCGAACTTCACCAATCGAACAGCATCCTTTTCCGTAGTAATGATTATTTTTTTTGCCGCAGGCATCTGCGAAAACTTTCTTTTGATGTCACGCAGATCGTCGATGCTAAAAATATGATGATCGCTGTACGATACCTCGTAATATGTTTTCGAATACTCCAGCAGGTATTGCTTCAGCGAACGTGTATTGGCAATGCCTGTTACCAGCAGCACCTCATCGTCTATTCCAATAGGATGATTATTTTTATGAATGATGTGATAAGGTTGCCCATACTGCAGGCAGGAAAAAAAAACATGCTGATCCGCCTGCGGCTTTAATTCTTTTATGATGGATTGTCTTTCGCTCTCCTCAAGTTCCGGCGGGCATTTGGTTACCACAATGATGCCTGCGCGCCGGGCGCTTGCATACTCATCACGAAGATCGCCTGTTGGCAAAAACCAGTCCCGCGTATACAGGTTGCCGTAATCCGTGAGCAAAATATTCAGTCCTGCTTTTATGGCCCTGTGCTGAAAGGCATCGTCCAAAAGGATGGCCTGTGTAGAAGGACGGTCATGCAGCAATTGGGGAATAGCCACCATGCGCTCCTCACCTACTGCAATGGCCACATCTGGAAATTTTACATGAAATTGCATCGGCTCGTCGCCTATTTCCAGTGCGGTGGATCTTTCATTGGCCAGTGCATAGCCCTTTGTTTTGCGCTTGTAGCCGCGGCTGAGCACAGCAACGCGGTATTTGCTTTTAAGGTTGCGCACAATAAATTCCACCATGGGTGATTTGCCTGTGCCGCCCACCGATAAATTACCCACGCAGATCAACGGGAGATTGAACGAAGTAGATGAGAAAAAATTTTTGTTGTACAGCCTGTTGCGCAAAACTATGATCAATGCATAAATCAGCGAAAAAGGGAAAAGGAGAATTCGTATGGGCTTTAGTAAGGGGAAATTAAAATTCATAAATGCTTTCAGGCGTAATAGCGAAGTTTAAAGGTATATCAAATTCATTTACATCGCTGATGAGCGGTTCGGGCGCAAAATAAGAGAAGCCTATTTTGATCACATCGCTGCTGCACTGTTGCAGGTACCGGTCATAAAAACCTTTTCCATAGCCCACCCTGTAGCCGTTCTTATCATACGCAAGCATGGGAACAAAGATCATGTCGAGCTCCGGCGGAGGTATTACTTCTCCCTGCTGCGGTTCTGCAATACCGTGAGCGCTTACTTCAAATGCAGTTTCATCGTTTACTGCAATGGCATCCATGCTCACCTGCCCGTAATTTGTTTTGGGATAAGCAAGCTGCAGCCCCGGTATCCTGAACTGTACATAATCTGCAACAGGTAATGTGTTCACTTCCTGATGCGCTGGAATGGGCCAGTAACTCAGTAATGTGCGGATGTCTGGCAAAGGCAATTGCTGAAATTGAATGAGAATAAGATCGTCCAGCTTCAGGCGGTCTTTATCAGACAGATCCCTGCGTTTATCCTTGTATATGCTGCGTAGTGCTGCTTTGGTCATATCCATTTTTTTAGTGCCGGTGCAACCGCTGCTGCCTGCTTCAAAATAAAATCTTTATTCAACTGGTCTGCATGCGGGATGGATGCAAGTACAGGATAGCCGCTCCATTTGGCTATTTCTGCTTCGTAATCCAGGTATTGATCGTTGAAGATCCATCCTATCACATCTAATCCGAACGAACGGCAGGCAGACGAAGTAAGCAATGAATGATTGATGCTGCCGAGATAATTCCGGCTTACAATGATCACTCTTGCATCCAGCCGGGAAATAAGATCGTGCATAAACTCCTTATCGTTCAGCGGCACCATCAATCCTCCTGCGCCTTCAATTACCAGCAGGTTGCTGGCCTTGCTGATGCTTGAATAATGTTCAAAAATGGTATTCAGATTGATGGTCTTGCCTTCTGTTTGCGCGGCAAGATGGGGCGCGGCAGGCATTGAGAGCTTATAAGTTTCCGGCCATGTTCTGCTTTTAGGATGGCTGACCAAGGATTTCACCTGCAGGCTGTCTGTACCGAGTGCAAAACCCGCCTGCACGGGCTTCCAGTAATCTGCCTGCAACGCTTCCGTTAGTATAGCCGAGATCACTGTTTTGCCGATGCCTGTTCCTATGCCGGTGACGAAGATTGGCTTCATGCGGCAAAGCTAAAGGGTTACGGGTTATGAGTTAAACATAACTCAACCACCAATGTTTATGTGTACTCTTATACCTGTTATACCATTTACACAAAGGGTATAGCGCTATCACTACGCTCAGCCAGATCAGGTAAACGGCCCAGAGCGGGTAGCCGAAGGTTGGAACGCGGAACAGGAAAGGATCGTTCGGGTTCCTGATGTTAGCTTCGGTATAGCCTGCCGCATAAAAAGCAATCACCAGCAATATGTGCAGCAGGAAAAAATGCAAAACGTAATAG
>JBAVMD010000135.1:0-9637 GCA_049689695.1 Chitinophagaceae bacterium
TCAGCGAAGAGCAGGGATATAAATTAGAGAATGCCGACCTGAATTACCTCGGACGTGCAGAAAGAGTGGTTATCGACAAAGACAACACTACTGTTGTTGGCGGCAAGGGCGAGAAAAAAGACATCACTGCCCGCGTTAACCAGATCAAGGCACAGATCGAAAGCACAACTTCAGATTACGATAAAGAAAAACTACAGGAGCGCCTTGCTAAACTGAGCGGTGGTGTTGCTGTACTGAATGTAGGCGCTGCTACAGAAGTGGAAATGAAAGAGAAGAAGGACCGTGTAGACGATGCTTTGCACGCTACAAGGGCAGCAGTTGAAGAAGGCATTGTGCCTGGTGGTGGTACCGCTTTCATTCGTGCAGTAGAAGCTTTGCATGATCTGCAAACTGATAACGACGATGAGGCAACAGGCGTCACCATTGTTAAAAGAGCATTGGAAGAGCCACTTCGCCGCATTGTAGAAAATGCAGGCATCGAAGGTTCTATCGTGGTACAGAAGGTTCGTGAAGGCCAGGGCGATTATGGCTTCAATGCCCGCACTGAGCAATACGAGAACCTGCTGGCTGCCGGTATCATCGATCCTACTAAAGTTACAAGGGTTGCCCTGGAGCATGCTGCATCTATTGCAGGTATGTTGCTGACAACTGAGTGCGTTGTAGCTGAAAAGCCTAAGAAAGAAGAGCCTCACATGCATGGTGGCGGCGCTCCCGGAATGGGCGGAATGGATTATTAATCCTTGCTACTGCAATATTGTATTAAATGTAATTCCCGCTTCGGCGGGAATTTTTTATTAAGGATAAAAAAAAGCACGGATTGGAAGAAGGATTAAAGGATTACACGGATTATGAATTTATCACCGACAGTGAGTCTCAATGAATTGATAATAGATACAATCCGTGCAATCCTTTAATCCTACTTCCAATCCGTGCTTCTTCTTCCCATCATAATCCTTATCGTTATTCACATCGTGTTTTTAACCAACAAATTTTCATCATAAATCCACTGTGAAGAAACATAAACCGCACATTCTGCACTGCGTTTGTTTCTTCCCTTTAATTTTAGTTTCCTCTATGATTACAGCGGCTGATCTGAAAGCAAGCCAACAGGCAGAATTGATCGGCTGAAGATTTTAAAAAATGCGCCCGGTACTGCAGACCATTGAATAATCAATGCAAAGGACTTTCACCTTTTCTCCGGGCACAAGTATCAATAAATGCCGTCATTTGCCTGACGGCATTTTAATTTTACTGAAAAAAATATCAGAATTAAAGGTAGCATTTTCTTATAACAGACGGCTGTTCAGTCTGCTATAAAAATTTATTGTTCGCGTCGCTTATATTTTAAGTAGATTTAGTTAAACAATTACTTAGCGGAAATGGAGTCAAATGTGATCAGGGAATGGACCGACAGTGATATATTAACGAGACAGCTTCGCTTAATAAATGATATACAGACAGAAAACCTGGTGGGAAGTTGGGAACGGGGAGAGCATGAAGAGCATATTTTCTGGTCTGATTCCATGTTCAGTTTACACGAGCTACCCATTAACCCGGGCAATCTTATTGCTGTTCAGGAAGCTGACAGCTTTATTTACGAAAAAGACCTCGATCTCGTACGGCAGAAAAGAGAAGAGCTTGAATATGCTAACTATGCGGATTTTTACCTGAGGATCAATACCCCGGATGGAAAGCAAAAGCGCATTCATGCCAGGGAAAGAAAGGTCAGCTCCGGTGAAACGATCCTTTACCAGGGCAGCTGGCAGGACGAAGTGCGCGAAAAAGAAAACCAGCAGCCTTTAAAAGACCAGAACAACAGGCTGAACCAGCAATTGAAACTTTTTCACAGGTCAGAAGAAGTTGCAGGGTCCGGTAGCTGGCAGGTCAACCTCATAACCTTCGAGACCGTTTATTCAGATAATATTTACCGCATTCACGGCCTGCCTCCTCAAAGCATCACACCGCATGTTGACACATTCAGGAAATTCATACATCCCGCAGACCGTGCAATAGTGCTGAAAACCCAGGAAAAAGCTTACCAGGAAAAAATACCGCTGCATCTTGAATACCGCATCATCCGCGAAGACGGTGAGGAGCGGTACATCAACCAGGTGAGCCACTTGCTGAAAAACGAAAAAGGCGAGCATGTACTGGCTGGCAGTACGCACGATATTACCGAACAGAAAATGCTGGAGATCCAGCTTCGCGAAGCGAACGATATTCTAAGCGTACAGAACGAATTGTTCATGCACGCTGAAAAAATATGCACGCTCGGTAGTTGGCAATTTAACCTGGAGACCCGTAAAAGTATTTTCTCCGCAAACATGTACAGATTGTTTGGCCTGAAGCCACATTCTGTTCAGCCCGGGTTTGAAAATTTTGTACAGTATATACATTCTGACGATCGCGATGAGGTACGCAACGCTTATGCAAAAGCGATTGAAGAAAACATTGCACCCGACATCAAATACCGTATTGTAAGGGCAGATGGAAAGCTGCGGACCCTCCGGCAGGAAGGCAGGTTTATTAAAAGCGGGGATAACGAGCAACTGCTTATAGGCATTGTACACGATATCACGGAAAAGCAGGAACAGGAAAAACTGCTCAGGGAGATCAATGAAAAGCTTTCTGTACAAAACGAATCTTTCCGCCAGGCCGAAAAATTAGCAGATATCGGCAGTTGGACGTGGCACCTCCACACCAACGAAATGATCTATTCCGATAATGTTTATATTATTTACGGTCTGAAACCGCAATCGGCACAAGCAGGTTACGAGCATTTCGGAAAATATGTTCATTCTGACGACAGGGAAAGAATGAAGGCCGTGCATGATACGATCCGTGAGTTGCGCGAGCCGCTTAATGTTGAATACCGTATCATCCGGCAGGATGGAGAACTGCGCTATCTTCGTTCGCGAAGTCACCCTATTACTACCGGTGACGGGCAAACGATCATTATCGGCACCATGCAGGATATTTCCGAAGAGGTGATGATGCAACAGCAATTGCTTGATAAGATAAGGTTTGCTGAAGTGCTGGGTGATTCCATGCCCGACAGGATCATTGTAACAGATGCTGCCAATAATATCCTCAGTTTGAACAAGACCTGTGAATCGGTTTACAAGCTGAAAAAAGAACAGGTACAAGGCAAGAATTTTTTCGATGTGTTTCCGCAGGTAAAGCTGCCACCCGTGCTGGAACGTTTTAAGAGAGCGCTGAGTGGCGAAACGATACACTTGCCTGTAATGCAGTCGTTCAAAGCACCCGGCTATCATGAATTGCTGATGGTGCCTTTAAGAGATGAGCAGGGAAGTGTGTCTGGCATCCTGCATGTGATGCACGATATAACCCGTCAGCAACAATTGCAGGAGCAACTTACAAGCAGGTTGCAGTTCATTGAAAAATTACAGGAAGCCAGCATTGACCGCATCATGGTGCTGGATGCAGACCTTTATTTTCAGTTATGGAATAAACAGTGTGAACAATACTACGACTTGTCGAAAGAGCATGTTATCGGCAAGAACATCCTTGAAGTATTTCCTAAATTCAAGACTGACCCGCTGTACCGGCATTGCCTTAGCGCATTGGAAGGAGAAACGGTTCATGTGCCTGCCAATGAACGGGAAGGGCTGGCCGGTTACCAGGAATCTTATTTTATTCCGCTCAAAAACGAAGTGAATCATATCACAGGTGTTTTGTGGATCATGCATGATCTTACTGAACGATTTATTTCAGAAAAAAAATTGCGCATCAGTGAAGCACATTTGAAAACCGCGGAAGACCTGGCTCGCCTGGGAAGTTGGGAATACACGCTTTCGGAAGGCTCACTATTCTGGTCAGATGGCATGTTCCGTATTTATGGTTATGCGCCGCAAACGTTTGAGCCTACCTTAAAATTCTTTTTATCTACTATTCACCCGGACGACCGCAGTCGTCTTGAGAATATTATTGAAACTGCAGACACCATGCAGGAAGAATTTTCATTCCAGCAACGCATTTTTACACTTGATGCAAGAATGCTGTATGTTCAGGTATCTGCGCGGCCGGTTGCAGATGTTTCCGGCAACATTACTGCAATCATAGGAACTGCACTGGATATTACCCAGCAGCGATTGTCGGAAGAGGAAATGCGCAGAAATGCCGCCCGCATGCGCCTACAATACATGCTCGACAGGCAGGCGGAAACCATTCGCAACGTAGGTACCTGGCAATTGAACATCGACAGCGGGAAAATGATATGGGGCGAAAGCCTGTTTCGTCTGTTGGGATACAAGCCTTTCCAGTTTGAGCCGGACCTTAAAAAATTTATTAATACCATTTATGCTCCTGACCGGAAAGCTATGAAAGACCACCTCGATCAGGCAATACAACAGCCGGATGGCTTGCTTCCTTTTTTCGAGTACCGGATAGATAAGGCAGATCAGGGAATAAGATACTTCAGGTCTTCGTGCAAAATATATACTAATCAGGCTGGCCGTAGTCTAATTGGAACTTTACAGGACGTTACAGAAGACGTAATACTCCGTAAACAATTGGCCGAGCTTAACAATACCCTGGAACAAAATAATAAGGAACTCCAGGAAATGAATGAAGAGTTGAGCTCTTTTGCTTTCGTGGCCAGCCATGACCTGCGCGAGCCTTTGCGGAAAGTGCAGGTATTCAGCCGCCTTATAAATGAAAGTGAAGGAGACAAGCTTTCAGAAAAAAGCCGCGATTATTTCAAACGCATGCTCTCTGCCGTGCAAAGAATGGATCACCTTATTGACGACATTCTTAATTTTTCCCGCATCAGCACATCCAGTAACGAAAGCGTTGAGGTTAACCTGGACCAGTTGCTGAAAACGGTAAAGGCCGATATGATACAGTCCATTTCAAAAACACATGCAGATATTCAATCTGATCCTTTGCCAAGCATATACGGTACGCATTCCCATATTTATGTATTGTTCCAGAATCTGCTGAGCAATGCTTTGAAATACCAGCAGCCGGGCAATGTGCCTGTGGTGAATATCAACTCAGCAATTGTTCGTGGGAAAGAGGTTGACCATCCCATTGCGGATAACGATACTTCGTATGCAAGAATAACTTTTTCTGATAATGGCATCGGTTTCGAAGAGCAGTATTCAAAAAAAATCTTCCAGATGTTCCAGCGCCTGCACGGCCTGCATGAGTATCCCGGCACCGGCATGGGGCTGGCGATATGCAAGAAGATAATTGAGCACCACAATGGTTTTATTATTGCACGCAGCGTGCCCGGCGAGGGCGCTGCTTTCGAATGTTATTTTCCTATACCGGAAAATGGAGTGCTGCTTCAATCAGACGTGGTATAGAAATGAGGTTGTGCCACACGGCTGTCTTCTTATAAAATGCACACGACTTAAAATTATTTTCGCCCAGGTTCAACCATCAGCAAAACATCCCGCAATAAAATGATCAAAAAAGCTGCCGGCAAACAAAGTGAAGAGCAACATAAAAGCAAACCATATCCCATTGTGGCCATAGGCGCGTCTGCAGGTGGATTAGAAGCAATGACGCAGTTGCTTAAACACCTGCCGGCTGATACCGGTATGGCTTATGTTTATATTCAGCACCTCGATCCCAATCATGAAAGCATGCTCGCAGAGATATTGGCCAGATCTACCGCCATGAAAGTAAAGCAGGCCGAACACATGGTGCCCATCGAGCCCGATCATTTATTCATTATACCACCAGATAAAAACCTGGCCATCATTGATGGCGTTATTACCCTGAATGAGCGAAAGCCCCGGCCGGTGATCAACATGCCTATTGACGAATTTTTTATTTCTCTTGCCGAGAAGCAGAAGGATGGCGCTATCGGCGTAGTCTTATCGGGCACGGCCAACGACGGTACTGCCGGACTTAAAGCTATCAAAGTGGCGGGTGGTATTACCATGGCCCAGGACAATTCCGCAAAATTCCAGGGAATGCCACAGTCTGCTATTTCAGAGGGTGTGGTTGACCTTATACTTTCTCCACAGGATATTGCAAAGGAACTGCAGCGGTTCAGCGCGCAAACCGAAAAGATTGTAAAGGTGATGAGCGTGGCTGAAGCAGATGAAGCCGATGAAATTTTGCCTGCAGATTCAGATGAATCAGAAGATATTGAAGAAATTATACGCGAGCTTAAAAGAGGTTTGCGGATCGATTTTACGCACTATAAACGAAACACCATCAGGCGGCGCATACTCAGGCGCATGCTGCTGCACAAATTTGAAACGCTTAAGGAGTATTTGCGATTCCTGAAGCAGAAACCTGCCGAACTGCAGGTGCTGTACAATGATATGCTCATTAACGTTACAAGTTTTTTTCGCGATGAAGATGTGGTGGAATACCTTAAAAAAACGCTTGTCCCGCGGATAGTTAAAAGCAAGCAGCCGGGAGACCTCATCAGGATATGGGTACCCGCCTGTGCAACCGGCGAAGAAGCTTATTCACTCGCCATCATTGTGATGGAAACATTGGGAGATGGTATAGCTGCTACGCCCGTTCAGATCTTTGCAACCGACCTTAGCGAAACGGCCATCCGCCGGGCAAGGCTGGGAATATATTCAAGGAATGAACTGCAGAATGTTTCTGCGCAACGCCTGCAGAATTATTTTACGAAAGTTGATGGCAGTTACCGCGTGGTGAAATCCATTCGTGATCTCTGTGTATTTGCTCCGCACAACGTACTTAAAGATCCTCCTTTTTCAAGGCTGGACCTTATAAGTTGTTGCAACCTGATGATCTACCTGGATAATGTGCTCCAGAAAAAAATGATAGCAGCTTTCTATTATGCATTGAATCCCACCGGATACCTGGTGGTGGGGAAATCGGAAACCGTTGGCTCGGCCGGACAGTTGTTCATTCAGCTCGAAAAAAAATTCAGGGTATACTCCAAAAAGCAGGATGCTTCACGGGCAGCGGCAGAGCTGGGATATTATACCCCCCTGCCTGAGCGCGGTTATGAAGGTGTACAGACTGCCGAAAGAAAATCAGGAAATGTTCCTGAACTGGAAAAAATGGTCGACGATATTCTTCTGACCAAATACATTCCGGCAAGCGTGGTTGTAAACCAGGATATGGAAATACTGCAGTTTCGCGGGGCAACCGGTTTTTTCCTGGAACCCACTCCCGGCAAGGCCAGCCTTAACCTGGTTAAAATGGCGCGGCCGGCGCTGGTGTTCGAATTGCGTTCTGCTATTCATAAGGCGCAGAAGCAGGGCACGCCTGTAAAAAAGACCGGCCTGGATATCAAAATTAAATCTGTTGATCACAAGGTATCTATTGAAGTGATCCCTTTAAAGTCAAATGAAGAGGAGCGATTATTCCTGGTGATCTTTGAAGAAACTCCTCCCCAGTCAGCCGAAGATGATCCTGCTGCGTATTCGAAAGATAAGCTGGTAAAAAAGCTGCATGATGAATTGAACGCTGTGAGAGAAGACATGCGTTCGCTGGTAGAAGAGCAGGAAGTAGGCAAGGAAGAGCTACAATCTGCCAATGAAGAGATCATTTCCAGCAACGAAGAGTTACAAAGCATGAATGAAGAGCTGGAAACCGCAAAGGAAGAAGTTGAGTCTGCCAACGAAGAGCTGATGACCATCAACACCGAACTGCAGATGAGAAACGATCAACTGACGGAATCCTATGAATATGCGGAAGCGGTGTTGAATACCATTCGCGAAGGCGTGGTGATATTGACGAATGATTTTCGGGTCAAGCTTGCCAATCACGCTTTTTATAAAATTTTTAAAGTGAAGGAAAATGAAACCGAAGGCCGGCTTTTATTTGAGTTGGGTACCCGGCAGTGGGATGTGCTTAAGCTGCGCAGGTTGCTGGAAGATGTGATGCAATATGGAAAAGAGTTTACAGCTCTGGAAATTCACCACGATTTTCCCGGCATCGGCAAAAAAACAATGCTGCTCAATGCAAGAAAAATAGCCCAGCGTATGCCGGGCCAGGAAGTAATATTGCTGGCAATAGATGACATCACCGAACAGAATATGGCGGTTGAAATGATAGCTGAGCGGGAAAGATGGTTTCATAATATGGCTGATAATGCTCCTGTAATGATGTGGGTAACGGATACCGATAAGCGCTTTATATTCTTCAATTCAACCTGGATGGAATATACCGGCCGAAGCATGGAGGAAGAAAAAACGCAGGGATGGATGATCAATATTCATGAAGAGGATTTCCAGCAATTCCTGAAGACCTTTAATACCAGCTTCGACAAAAGAACTTCTTTTACAGCAAAGTTCAGGCTCAAACGCCACGATGGGGAGTATTGCAAAATGCTGTGCAAGGGCAAACCCCTGTATATGAAAGACGATTTCACCGGTTACCTCGGCTCGTGCATTGATATTCCGAAGGAGGAGTAGGTTATTGGTCAATATAGTCATTAAGGTCAATAAGTCATTAGGTCATTAAGTCATTGGGTTCGTAACTAATAAGAATCATCCTACTGACTAATGACCAAATGACTAATGACCCAATGACCTAATTGTGGTCCGTCTCCTGAACTCCATAAAGCAACTTCTTCAGTAAGTCGATATGCTGTTCTATTTCTTCAGCAGTCTCTTTATGCCCGGCTGACATTTTAGTGAACCCTTTTTGACTTGCATCGTTCTGTAATTTCTGCAGCAGCCTTTTTCGTTCCTCCATCATGCGCAATGCAACCCATAGCGTTGATTCAATTTTATCCGTCTGTTTTACCATCAGGTCTTTTTCTGAATAAGAATGGCCGATGTGGCAACGATATTTTGTCATATTGTTATTTGCAATATGCCAAAGACCACCCCCGCAATCAGGGCAGGCAAATATTGAATGTTCTCCCAACTGGCTGACCGCATCAATGCTTGTCACCACCTTATACGAAATCTCCGCTTCTGCCTTTATTTCTTCAGGGACCTGGTGTGGCGGAATATGCCTGCCGCTGGTGATCCGCTGCAACAATGCACCCATTTCGCCGAGGCTCACGCAATAATCAACCTCCATATTATTGAGCACGGCAAGGGGCATGTCGGGGTATTCGGCTTCATTGGGATCCTGCACTATACTGGCGCCCCCGCATTGCCCGATGGCCCACATGCCGGATGTGCCGTCATCAAGCAGTCCCGTGAGTATAATGCCGATGACATGGCTGTTATGCGCAACCGCTGCCGAGCGGAACAGAACGTCAATGGATGGACGCCACCGGTTTTCCTGTGGACCATGGCCGATGACTATATGTTTTTCATCCAACAGCATATGCTGGTTGGGATTAGCAATGTAGATATGATCTTCGAGGATGGGTTCGCCATTCACAGGTACCCTGCAGGTCATTGATGTGTGTTGTTGCAGGCGATGAGTAAGGAAATTGCCAATGCCTTTCCGTGATAAATGCATTACAACGAAATAGGCTGCGCCCATGCCGGGCTGCAGTTGGCCTACAAGTTCTGCGAGGGCATTCAACCCGCCGGCAGAAGCGCCTATAACTACAATAAATTTTTGTTCTTTTTTATTCGTATTCATCCTGCGGTATTTAAAATGTCCGGTTTTCTTTACCGGCATCATACAACTTTGCACAAATAAACTGCCAGATGCCTGCCGGCCTCATGCTTAGTCTCCCGTTTCATCATCCGGGGCATCTACGGGT
>JBAVMD010000136.1:0-4601 GCA_049689695.1 Chitinophagaceae bacterium
GCATTTTTACAGGGCACATTACCGCTAACAGAAATTTTGCAAAAGAAGCAGAGATATCGGCCTCCGTTCGCTATACAAATAACGAATTGCTGGGCAGCTTCGGCTGGCTGATGATACTGGGCATACCCGTTTTTATTCTTCCTATGATGAACGCTTCTGTTGGCAGTATTATTGGCAGCATCACCATCGTGATCCTGTACCTGATGGGCCCTGTTAACGGTATTATCGGCGCTATTCCTTTTTTCAGCCGCATACGCGTTTCATTAGACAGGATAGAAAAATTTTCGAACGAAATAGGAACACTGCGCAGCAAACACCAGGATGAAACGCTGCTTTCGCAAACGCATTGTTTCAATGCCATCGGCTTTCACAATGTTTCTTATCATTATAAGCAACAAACAGATAAAGGTTTTTCACTCGGACCCGTTTCGCTGGAAGTAAACAGGGGCGATCTGATCTTTGTAACCGGTGATAACGGAAGCGGCAAAAGCACTTTCCTGATGATGCTGAGCGGCTTGCTCAGTCCATCTGAAGGACGCATTGTAATGGATGGAGAGACCATTGGTCTAACTACCGCTTTCCTGCTGCGCAAACAGATATCGGCGGTGTACGTTGATGGTTACCTGTTCAAAAAGAATTACGACCAGGTGAGGCAGTCAGAGGATGAGGAAAATTTTCAAAAATACCTGCAACTGGTACGATTGGAAAAATTCGGATTGAAGAATACAAGTGACCGCTCAAGACAGCTATCAAAAGGACAGCAAAAAAGACTTGCATTGGTGCAGGCGCTGATGGAAGAAAAAGACATTTTGGTATTGGATGAATGGGCGGCAGAACAGGACCCATCTTTCCGGAATTATTTCTACACATCCATGCTGCAGCAATTGCAGGGCATGGGCAAAACCATCATCGCTGTAACGCACGACGACCGTTATTTTCCACTTGCCAACAGGGTCTTTCATTTTCAGCAGGGCAAGCTTGTTGATACTAAACATTATAATCATGACAACTGAAAACGTTTATCTCAAGCCGAACGTGGTAATGGAGCCATTGATCGACAAATGGTATGCATGGTCGCACCTGGTGTCGCCCGCTACGGCTGCAATGAATATTGTGAACCGTCACCTGAAGATCATGAACTCCTTCATTCAATCACCGCAGGCGCATGAAGCGGCAGTGAAGAATCCAAAACTAAAAGGTGGTCCTTTCATGGACATTTCTCCCGCCAAAGTGGAAGAAGTGAAATCGCTAAAAAAAGAAACACTCGTGCACCGCAAGCGGCTGGTGGATTTTGCCGCGGCCATTCGCGAACTGGATACCATGCTTAAGGCTCATGCAAAAGGGTTTTCATTGCAACCGCTGTACGAAAAAGTGCCTGACCTGCTGAAAGGTTACGTGGAACTTGTATATGATCTTAACAACAATGCATCCTTTCGTTTTTTTGAGCATTTGCTGTATCACAGTGAATATTATGATGCTACAGCGCAAAGCATTGCATTATGGATCACGGATAATGATGAGCGTCCCTTTGTGCTGAGCACGCCGCGTGTTCATAGTGAAGAGGTGCTGCATCTCGACATGCCGTTCAAGGCAAGTTTTATTGATGAATTGAGTAAAATGAAGAGAACGCCTAGGTCGTATGAAAGCATAAAGCAGCTTGCGCAATTGAAAACAGAACGGGAAGAAGAATTGTTCCGTTCGCTGTTCACACAGGAAGCGCCTCCGCCATATAAAAAATACGAAGGCAGTAAGGCAAGGATGCGCTACTTTGGCCATGCCTGTATTTTGATCGAAGTAGAAGGTGTTTCGATATTGGTTGATCCGCTGGTGAGCTACTACGGATATGAATCAAGCATCGAACATTTTTCTGATTTCGATCTTCCCGAAAAAATAGATTACGTGCTCATTACGCACAATCACCAGGACCATATCCTCTTTGAAACATTATTGCCATTGCGTCACCGCATCGGCACCGTAGTTGTGCCGCGTACGGCAGGTGGATTTTTGCAGGACCCCAGCCTGAAGCTGATGTTCAAACAGATCGGTTTTGAAAAGGTAGTGGAACTGGAAGAACTGCAAACACTGGAGTTTGATGACTGCACTATTACAGGAATTCCTTTCCTGGGCGAGCACAGTGATCTGCATATCCAAACCAAGATCTGTTATAACCTGAAAATGCGCAATTTCTCCATGCTGTTTGTTGCAGACTCCTGTAACGTAGAGCCGAGGTTGTATGAGCTCGTGCACAATTATACCGGCGATGTGGATGTGGTATTCCTCGGAATGGAATGCGATGGCGCACCGCTTTCGTGGTTGTACGGGCCGCTGCTTACAGAAGAATTGCAGCGCGATAAAGACCAGACGAGGAGACTGGCAGGCAGCAATTATGAACAAGGGATGGACCTGGTAAATGTTTTCAATCCCAAAGAATTGTATGTATACGCGATGGGGCAGGAGCCCTGGCTGGAATTTATCAGCAGCATTAAATACACCGAAGAATCACATCCTATTGTTGCCTCCAACAAACTGATAGCAGAATGTACTTCAAAAGGCATTATATCTGAACGCCTGTACGGCGAGAAGGAAATTCTGTACCACATCAATTGAGCTATGAGCTGTGAGCTTCGAGCTGCGAGCAAGAAAAAGCAATTGGTGCTTTCTTTGCTCGAAGCTCGAAGCTCATAGCTCGCAGCTTCAACCCCTCACTCACACAACACTCTTTCATCAACATCAAACCTGATTTTTTATGAGACTTCAACTAACCAGCATTGCCTGGTGCGGCATGCTCGTGTTTTTATTAATGATCAATATGCAAACCAATGCGCAGGCGCCGGTGAACAACCCGGTTGCGGCAACGCTGGTGAAAACAGCGCAATGGACCAATACATTTCCGTGGAAAAAAGTGCAATCTGCTACTGACATTCCCAATCTTGTGAACGATAATAATTATGTGGATTCTGCTAAGCTTTCCACAGCGCTTCAGTCCATATCTGAAAAAGGCGGAGGTGTGCTGTACTTCGGCTCAGGCACTTATTATTTTAGTTACGATCTGGCATTGCCTTCAAATGTGATCATTCGCGGTGAAACGCCGGCGGCACTGAATGCATCTTCCAATGGAAACGCATGGCTTACGAAATTTGTGTTTCCGCGCTTGTATCTTGACAGAAGCAATGCGCCAAAAGCTTTAGAACCGTACTCTATCAAGCCTAAAAAAATCTGGTACGCCGGCAAGCCGGATGCATTTACGGGACTGGTGAACCTTGACATTAACCGCGCTGTGATCTTGCTGAGCAGCCCCGGCGATAACAAGGCCGTGAAGCATACCATCATATACGGTATCCGCAGTAATAACGCTTCGGAACTGGACGCGACTATACCTACTGCTATTCAGCAACAGAACAGGCAGGGCTGGCAGATATGGCCAGACCGTGCTGTGGCCAATATCAATATCGCCGCAGGCGAAAACTGTCTTATTGCACAATCACTGATCAACGACCAGGTAACTGATAATTTAGCACAGCATGATTTTATGACGGAAGACGGCATGCGCTTCGATGGCAGCCGGGCTGAATACAGGGTTACGGATCATTCAGCCATTAATGTATGGAGTGCATCAACGCCCGCCAAGAACCTGCAGGTAACAGGTAATATCATTCATGTTGCCAACGGCTTTGAGCCGATTGTTTCTACTGCAGGAAATTTTGCTGCAAACAACCAGGTAAGCGTCATCAATGAAAAGATAAATCACGTGAAAGATGGTAAGACTGCATCAGGACTTGCATACAATCTGTTGTTCAAAGATGAGATAGGATCGGAAGAAGGCATTTATGTAAGCGAGTTCAATGATTCGCTTCCTTACCGACTTATCAGGCCTGCTAATTATGATCCCACAAAAAAATATCCGCTCGTTTTTTTCCTGCACGATTTCTGGGAGAAAGGAAGCGATAATAAAAGACATTTGCGCCAGTTTGTATGGCAGTTCCTTACAGATGAGAACAGGAATAAATATCCCTGCTTTATTGTGGCGCCTCAACTTCCGATGAACGAACCCAAATGGAAACCAGATGGATTGGGCAGCGAAACATGGCCCATCCAATGCAGTTCTAACCTGATAAAAGAACTTGCAAAAAAGTTTTCTATTGATGATAAACGAGTATACGCTGTTGGTAATTCCATGGGCGGGGCCGGCGCACTCAACCTGGCTATTCAGCATGCTGACCAGGTGGCCGCGGTAATTGCCATTTCAGTGTTTTACAGGATGACGCCTAATTCTGCGCTGGAAGTAAATAAGATCCCGATGTGGTTTATTTATGGAGAAAAAGATGACCGCATCGAGCCTGCAATTCGTCAATCTATACGCACTTATTTACGCGACGCGAAAGCTACTGTCAAATACACCGAGATCCCGAATATGGGTCACCGTTGCTGGAACGATGTATTCACAGAAATACCAGACCTCGTTGGCTGGCTGTTTACACAGCGGAAAGAAACGGGCGATGTAGCGAAAGAAAGCAAGTAAAGATTTCTCGCAAAGACGCAAAGAAAGACGCAAAGGCGCAAGAGGCTTCGCCTTTCTTAAATCCCGGGTTCTTGCGGAGAAA
>JBAVMD010000137.1:0-2733 GCA_049689695.1 Chitinophagaceae bacterium
AATCTCCTTTGTTGAATTGGTGATGCTCTTTTGGAAAAACAATCACTTTATTTTGCGAATTGCGTCCCATCCAGTCTTTATCACTGCGCTTTGAATTGCCTTCTATCAATACAGTACATATTTTTCCAATATCGTTCTTATTGCTTTCGTGCGACATGCTGTTTTGCAGTTTCACGATCTCTGCAAGCCTTGCACGCTTCACCAGCTCGGGCACATCGTCTTTATACCTGCGTGCAGCCAGGGTGCCCGGGCGCTCGCTGTAAAAGAACATGTAGCTCATATCGTACCTGCAATACTCCATGAGGCTGAGCGTATCGTGATGGTCCTCATCAGTTTCAGTACAAAAGCCGCTGATCACATCGCTGCTGATGCCGCAATCGGGCATGATCTCACGAATGCGGTCAACTTTTGCCAGGTACCACTCTCTTGTATACGTGCGGTTCATCAATTGCAAAATGCGGGTTGAACCGCTTTGCACCGGCAAGTGAATATACTTGCAGATATTGTCATACTTCACCATCGTATGCAATACCTCGTCTGTAATATCTTTTGGATGAGAAGTGCTGAAGCGTATGCGCAGCAAAGGTGAAATGAGCGCCACTTTTTCCAGCAGGTTGGCAAAGGTCACCATCTTATCCTGCACCTCGTCTGCCCAGTAATAGCTGTCCACGTTCTGGCCCAGCAAGGTCACTTCCCGGTACCCGCGTTCAAACAGATCGCGGCATTCATTTACTATAGAATCCGCATCGCGGCTTCTTTCACGGCCACGCGTAAACGGCACCACGCAAAATGCGCACATGTTGTTGCATCCGCGCATGATGCTTACAAAAGCGGTGACGCCATTGCTATCGAGTCGTACAGGCGAGATGTCTGCGTAAGTTTCATCACGGCTCAATAATACGTTCACTCCTTTCTGTCCGCCTTCCGCTTCTTCTACCAGCTGGGGCAGTGAGCGGTATGCATCCGGGCCTACCACCAGGTCAACCAGTTTTTCTTCTTCCAGCAGTTTCGATTTCAGCCGTTCTGCCATGCAGCCCAGCATGCCAACCAGCATTCCGGGTCGCTGTTGCTTTACTTTCCTGAATTCCGTGAGGCGCTTGCGAACCGTTTGCTCTGCTTTTTCACGAATGGAACAGGTATTCAGTAAAACCAGGTCGGCCTCCTCCAGGTTGCGGGTAGCCCCGAAGCCTTCGTTATTAAGAATGGAGGCCACGATCTCGCTATCGGCGAAGTTCATGGCGCAACCATAGCTTTCTATGTAAAATTTTTTTTGGTAGAGCACAGGGTCCTCGCGGAAGGGAGCGAAGGCCTCGCCCTGCCGGTTCTCATCATGTACCTTATTGTCCGTCAGATTCAACATTGCTCGTTTTCCGTTTTGGGGAGTGCAAAGATAAAGAAAAGCGGTGACAGATTGACAGACAGGAACTATAAGGCACAAGGAACAAGGTACAAGAAGCAAGTAAAGGGTTAGAAAGGGATAAGCGGAGAATTCTTGTGCCTTGTCTCTTGTACCTTGTGCCTTACTTTTGTATCAGATGTTGAGAAAATTTCTATGGTTTTTAGGGGTGGTTTCATTGTTTTGCCTGCGCCTGCAGGCCCAGGAAACCCATCCCGGAATTATTACCGGCAACATATTGGACGAAAAAAGCAAGGCAGTAAAGGATGCTACCGTTGAGCTGCAGGCTTTTACGGATTCGCTTAAGAAAAAGTCATCGGTTTCTGATAAAGACGGCGGCTTCACTTTCTCAGGCCTGGCTTTCGGGTATTACCGGCTAAGAATTTCTTCTGTTGGATTTAAGCCTTTGACTATAGACAGCATCAACGTAAGGGCAGAGCGCTTCGATTTCAGCCTCAACGATCTTATCTTAAAACAAGGTGGGGGAGAACAGCTGGATGAAGTGGTGGTATATGCCGAAAAGCCATTGATACAAAGCAAGGACGGCAACATCACCTTCAATGCAGCTGAGTCGCCGCTGAGTGCAGGTTCCAATGCTACCGAACTATTGAAAAACGTGCCGCTTGTTACCACAGATGCAGATGGCAAGGTCCTGCTGAAGGGCAAAGAGCCAAAAATACTGATTGACGATAAGCCGGTTGAATTAAGCCAGCGCCAATTGCAGGATATGCTGGAGTCTATGTCGGGCAGCATGATAGACCGCATCGAAGTAATGACCAACCCTCCGCCTCAATATGCAAGTGAACAGGGAGGGGTTATCAATATCGTTACCAGGAAAGGAAGAGTAGGTAAAACGGGAAGGATACAGCTCTCAGGCGGTACCCGCGGAGAAACCAATCTTACCGGAAGCTTTTCTTACCGCAAGCAGGGACTGGCCATTAATTTCAACGCGGGGTTTGGTTATAATACTTACCAGGGCAACGGTTATTCTTACAGGCAGAATATCTATACAGATTCCATTAACCAGTTCAATACAACATCCGCTTCCAACAACAAAAGCTTCAGGCCGAATGCACGCCTGAGCGTGGATTATGATTTCGATAAATGGAATGCTGTGAACGTGGTGCTGCAATACAATCAAAATGGTTCCAGGAACCGCAGCAGCAATGAGTACACGAACATCAACCGCTTCGATGAAATTTACAGGCTTAGCCAGCGGCAGATCAGGAGCGAAGGAAAAAATCTGAACCCCAGCGTTAGCTTTACGTATACGCATAAGGGCAAGAAGCCCGGCGAGGTATTGCGTTTTATCGGCACAACTTATTACAGCTACAACC
>JBAVMD010000138.1:0-12741 GCA_049689695.1 Chitinophagaceae bacterium
TTGTATTGGTTACAAAATATCGTTTGAACAATCGTGCAGGTTCCTGGAACAACCGGTGCAGCCATTCCAGTCCCAGCCGCTGCATCCATACCGGACTTCTTTTCTGCAGTCCCGCAGTTACTGCAAAAGCTCCGCCTACGCCCAGCAGCACGGCATTGATGCTGTCTGAATTGGCAGACATCCATTTCTCCTGCTTGGGACAACCGAGCGATACAAGTACAAGGTGCGCTTCGCTTTGGTTGATCTGGTTTATATGCGCCGAAAGCTCTTCATGAGACAATGGCCTGAATGGGGGCGCAATGGCACCTGCCAATTGAATGTTGTTATAGTCTATAGAGATCTTTTGCTGCAATGCCTCCAGCACATCGGGCGTTGAGCCGTATAAAAATATTTTCGCCTTTTGCTCATTAGCCTTTTCCAGTACGGCAGGCATGAAGTCCATCCCTGCTATACGTTCCTGTTTCTTGCCGTACAGCAGCCTGCCTGCAACGGCAACCGGCTTTCCATCGGCTAAAACAAGACTGGCCTGGTTAATGTTCTCCCTGAAAAAACCATCATGATGCGCCTCGATGGTCATGTGCACGTTCGCAAAGCATACGTAGGCAGGCGTATGGCTTAAGCCCCAGCGCATGACCGTGTCAAGGCTTTCTGCAAAGCTTACATGGTCAATGTTAAGACTGATGATGCGAAATTTTTCAACCATTGGATGATTTGCTGTTTGCTATGGTTTTTTCATAAATGGATAAGATGGACGTGTAATGAATATCGGGATGATATTTTTCAAGGTACGTTGCTCTTGCATTGGCATACATCTGCTCTGTGGCCGGTGAGGTCTGCGCTGCGGTTTGTACCGCTTGCCTTAAGCCATCCACATCGCCCGGGACAAAATGCAATCCATTGTACCCATGCGTTATCGCTTCGGCCATTGCTCCCAATTGCGATGCAATTACAGGAGTACCGGTAGCAAACGCTTCCAGGATAATGAAGGGTAACCCTTCGTACCAGATAGATGGAAAGATCACTGCCCTGCACTTCTTCATCATATCCAGCAATTCTGGTCTTGAACGCTTGCCGGCAAATGTAATATTCCCTGCACTTGCGTATTGCTGTATTAAGCTTTCTTTTTCTTCTCCTTCACCAATAACCACCAGCTTTGCATCCGGCAAGGCAGAAAAAGCCTGCATCAGCACATGTACTCCTTTCTCAACAGAAAGGCGCCCTGCAAACAGGAAAAAATCTTCGCGGGGCAAAGTGCCCTGGCCGGGATCCGGAATAAAGTTCGGCTTTATGATCATTCTTTCCGGTTCTACTTTGAAGGAAGAGCCGGCGAGACGCGATTTGGCAAAAGGCGTAAGTACAATATAGTTGTTCACTTTACGCTGCCAGGTGTGCAGGGATTTATGAATACTGGTGATAGCTGTTACCAGCGCGCTCTGGCTTGCAGAATTCCTGTAGCATTTGTAGCGAATGCCATCCACCGGATAAGTTTTGTTCACGCACAACTCACAGGGGTGGTTATCGCGCAACAGCAATGCGTTGGCGCATATCATCCGGTAATTGTGAATGGTCATGATCACCGGCAGTTTTTCTTTGGAAGCCGCATAAAAAACCGAAGGCGAAGCGGCAAAGAACCAATTGTGTACATGAATGATGTCTGGTTTAAATTCCTTAATAGCCTCCTTTACTTTTTGCGCAGAGCGTTTGTTATAGATTGCGTTCATGCCAGACCGTAAGGCACCCCCAAAACCGGCTGCCTCATCGTTAGAGAACAGCACCGTTGTTACCTCATGTCCTCGTTCCTTTAAAAGAGTACTTTCCAGTTCCAGCGCAACATCTTCACCGCCGGGCTGGCGATATTGGTTATGTATGAACAGCACTCTCATAAGACCGCTGCAGGATTTCTGCGGTTATAAATGGCCCTCGCTGTAAAGCCCAGCAGCATCCAGTAAGCAGATGCATAAATAGGGGTTTCCAGGGCCGGATTGAAAAGTGCAATAATGCTTACCGTAAAAAAGCTCCAGAATATCAGTACCTGTTTATTGGCAAAATAATAGCGTTTATGATAAAAATATTCCCTGAAAACATACATGTAAATGAAGGCGGTGAGCAGGATGTACACGATGCCGAGCCGGGCAAAGAGGTAGACGTATGAATTATGTCCGCCAAGTACGTATGGCAATGTATGCAGTTTGCTGTAATCCTCTACAGGATGATATTTAATTGCGGGTGTTCCAAAGCCCAGCCCGAAGATGTTTGCAGGAAAGTCATCCACCAGCAATTGATCCCATAATACCAGGCGCCAGGTGCTGTTGCCATCAATGCTTAAAAGCGGGTGTGAGCCAATGACCCTATAAATAGGGTTCTCGGTATCAAAAGTAAAATTCTCGCTAATAAGGGCAAGATTGGGATGCAGGTAAATAAACATCACAGTAAATATTACCAGAAGGCATACCATGGTCTGCATAAAAAAACGGTAGCCCCAGGAAATAAAAAGCAGTATAAAAAATGCAGCAACAAATATGGCGGTGGCGGATTTATAAGATATGCCGTAGATGATGTTGATAACGATGAGCATCAACCCTATCCACCTGTTGGCCGTGTTTTTGAAAAGAGCAGGAAACAGCATGGCCACACCAAACCGTTCAAAGAAAATGCGTGGCAGCGGTATCAGCAGGAACAGGCTGATAAAACCGCGCAGGAAGGCACGGGCTTTATCAACAAATCTCCCAAGATATTTCAGCAGATAAAACCCTGCAAAAAATGCGAACATGGAATACATTATCACCATATTTCTGAGGTAATAATAAAACGTATCCATTCTTGCCAGCGACGTAAGAGCGTGCAGGGTGCACCACGTTAACAGCAGCACCATGCAGATGCTCACAGGATCATTACCGGTGCGAAAACGTTTTACTGCAAGCATTCCAAGACCAATTGCAGAAAGCAATTCATTGAACAGCAATTTTTTTTCAAAGAAGTAAGGAGAAATAATGTACAGCACCGCAACGGTGAAAATGCAGTAGGCTATGGTTTGTTTGCGCATCATGCTGCGGCAGGCGTGGTTTTTTCGGCCAATATAATATTATTGAAATATAAGGAATGATTTTTAGGGAAGAGGCGCGCTACCAGAATTCCCGCCAGGTTAATAGGGATGATGAAGAACAGTGAGATCACATGCCCCGTGTGTCCGAACTTTTTAAAGAATTCAAAAAAGTACAAGGCCCATAGTTGAAAAATAACCTCTACAAAATGACCGCTTTTGCGGAGCTCAACCACCCGAAAGCCATGCTTCTCCAATAAATGTTTCAACCCGAAGCTTGAATAGCGTGCGTAGTCGTATGGCACTTCGTGTTCGTTCCAGCAAAAAGGAACGGTGAAAATAGCCTTCGACCCCGTCTTCATTACGCGATTCACCTCGCTGAGCGTTTCGGCAGGATCAAAAACATGTTCCAGCACTTCGCTGCAGAGCAGTGCATCGAATGTTTCATCTGCAAAAGGCAGCGTTTTGCCATCGTAAAATACATCCACTTTTGAATTGGAATGATCATGCCCGGTCTGTTCCATATCAACCCCGATATATTCGTTTACATTGAACAGGTTCTCAAATGGTTTGCGGCCACAGCCAAAATCCAGCAATTTACCCTGCAACAGGGGAGCCAGTTCACGCATATTCCGGTAAAGCCCGAGGCGGATCAGATAGAATGGATTGGTAAAAAGGGCGCCAATACCCGGTTGAAAGCTTTGCTCTTTGAGATAGCTGGTCAGTTTTTTTTCTGGCATTGATGCGGCAAATTTAGGGGGTGAACTGAATCTCCTGTAATAAAGAACTCCCATTAAGGCTCCGGTCAGGGCCGCGGCCGCACCAAATGTGTAGAGTTTATCTCCCCAAAAATAGCCGATGCCTAAAGGAATAAGCGCAAACGGCAGATTAATGAAAAGGAAAAGCATTCTTTCTTTCAAAATGGATGGCCTGCGCATCAGCCACAGCATGCCTGTTACAAATAAAATTTCTCCTATCAGCAGGCTAAAACCAATACCGGGCGTTATGTCGTGATAGGTTTCAAGCGGCTGAATAGTCCCACCCCATAAGAATGAAAAAACTATGCATAGAATGATGGCCACCAGGGCTGCCGATGCCGCAATGATTGAATAGGGTTTGTCTTTTTTCTCCAGCATCGCTTTAGTGGTGAGGCTTGAGAACAGGGAATAGATCAGTCCGGCTATTGCCAGGAATATGAAATAGGCCTGATCGGGAAGGTATTTTTCCCCAAAGAAAAGTTTGATGAAGGAATGCGGAAAACAAAGAACAAAGGAGGCGAGCACAATGCCCATAAGGCTCGATAGCTGATCTACCTTTAAACATACTTCGTACGATACCATCTCTTTAATGAATGCCTGGTGTATGATACGCAGCACCCCCTTGAATATAACGTACAGCTTCAGCCCAACAAAGGCAACAGCCACCACCTGGGGCGGATAGAAGTACGGCACAACGATGATTAGCCCTAACCCTAAAAAATAAAGCGAGACTGTCACCACCCCCAGCGGCAGGCTTTGTATGTACAGCCGTAATTTTTTGAAAGAAGGGACAAAAACATACGAAGTTTTCAAAAAGTAAGAGATATAGGCATTGGTTGCCAGGTACACGAGTGTAAGGGAGATAATATACACCCAGACCATACTATCAGGATAATAAAGAGCAGAGATCAGCACTGCTGAAAAAGGAATGGTCAAACGTACAAAAGCTACTACGGAGCCTGCAATTGGATGGCCTTTCGCGTATAAAGCATAATCTCCGTTCCAGGCTAGTACCGGAGCTATCAGAAATATCAGGTAATATTTATTGATGAAAAACAACAGGGCCCCGCTCATCAGCAACAGGCCAAGCATTATTCGGGCGCTTTGCGTATCATGGTACTCATCCTGCCACTGGGTAGTTTGCGCAATATGGCGCATAGTGGCAGATTGAAGTCCCAGGGCCAGCAGGTTCATCATAAAAAAAACAAGGGAATCAATTTCCGCAATGCCTTTGAGCTCCGACACATCCGCATGTTCCGAAATGAATTTCAGAACGAAAATGGAAAGCAGTTGACCACAACCGGTAAAAAACGCAATAATGGCGATTCGTTTCAGCATGCAGTTAATAATAAGCCGGGGCAAATTTATGGTTCTATTAACTATTTAACTAACCTGCTGATTTTAAATGGTTATCAATAAGAAAATCACCTTTCTCATTGGGGGATAATATCTTTAAAATATTTGCGTTTGTGCAACGTTTGAGAATATGGCTTTGTCACTGTGCAACAGGGGTTGTTTTTCACTGATTTGTGGGTATTCTGGTATGATGTTTGAAAAAATTACCTGTAATTTCGCGCCGGGTTTTACGGCCAGGGGAGTTGGAATAAATTTATCAAAAGGCATTAAGATCATAACATGAAGATACAGGCGGCCCAATTATCCTTTGAGACAGATGTTACCTCTGGAAATACAGGCTCATTCAGGAGATATATTGATGAAAGAAAATCTTTCTACTTCTTTAAGAGAGCGTTCGATCTGAGCGTTTCCCTGATACTTACTATTTTCTGTTTCAGTTGGCTTTTCCCACTTATTGCCTTGCTTATCAGGCTCGATTCAAAAGGACCGATATTTTTTGTACAGCGCCGGGTAGGCCGCGGCGGAAGAAGTTTCCTTTGCTATAAGTTCCGCACCATGGTGGTAAATCCTGATGCTAATACTACGCAGGCTATGGAAAACGATGTTCGCATTACCAGGATCGGCGAATTTTTGAGGAAATCAAGCCTCGATGAGCTTCCACAATTTTTGAACGTGCTGATGGGAAAAATGAGCATTGTGGGGCCACGTCCTCACATGCACGCAGATTGCAAGCGTTTTTCCGCTCAAATCGCCAGCTATAAATTCAGGAACCTCGTGAAGCCTGGTATTACCGGCCTTGCCCAGATAAAAGGCTACCGCGGACCCACTGCAACTTACCAAAGCGTTTTCCGCCGTTACCAATACGATGCATTCTACGTTCGCAATGGCAACTTCTGGCTCGATATGCGCATCATTCGCAAAACCGCCTTCCAGGTGCTTGCCGTAGTCTTCTCCAAGATCCGCATCTTCAACAAAGCGCCTAAAGAAATATTTGCAGACGACCTCGAGCTGCTGATGGAAGCTGAAATAGCTACTACCAGGGTGAGGAAGTTTTGGAAAGTTTGAGAAGAAGCTGCGAGCTTGGAGCTGCGAGCTATGAGCTTTTAGCAACAAAGCCTGAACAATTCATAATCATTCATATTTCTTTCCTGCTCACAGCTCGAAGCTCATAGCTCGCAGCTCCAAGCTCTACTGCTCCACCAAAATCAACGGGCTTCCCGTCAGGTTCAACGTTCTTCCTGCTAATGCGGTTGAAGTATTTGTTTGGCTGTAATTCCACGCGTACACATTAAAGTTAGTATTGAAATGTGGCGGAAGCGTATAGCTCCAGTTCACATTTTCCGACATATCCTGTGTGGTTTTCGTCCATAACACAAATGCTTTTTTGCCGGAGGGCAGTACCAGGGCTACTCCATCTATTCTTGGGCTGAATAGGTTCAGCGATGCCGTGAGCGCTCCATCGTAAACGGCATCTTCCAGCAGCTTGTGCAGGGTGGCGCAGGCTATTCCCTGGCCCGTAAGCACTTCCTGGCCGGGTGTGGCGGTTATCAGGTTCTGGTACAATCCCATAGTCTGGAATTCCGTAGCATTGGGCGGTGTGGCGGATTCGCCCGCAACAAAAAGCCAGGTCCTTGACAGGCCGTGCTGCATGAACTTGAGTAAAGTCTTGATGGTCCAATTCACCTGGGCCATATCGCCGGAGATCACATCGGGGCTTTGCGAGTATCTCGGCAGATTGATCTCACTGCACACCACCTGCCGCGAGAGCAGATCGAATTGCTTAAGCACATCCTGCCATTGCTTCAATCGTTTAATGCACCAGTTCATAGCATAATCACTGTGCCGGTTATAAACAAATCCACCGGCCTGATCGCTCCATTCGCGCAAATAAAATTGCGGGTACATGTGAATGCTCAGCACATCATACCACTTTGCGCCTCCAAGTTTATGGAACCAGTACCCGTAGGCCGGGAAACCGAATCCGCCGGTGCAGACCTTTGCAGTGGGTTTGTATTTTTTGATCACTTTATAACCTACCTCGCACAGTTTGATGTAATCCTGCACGGGGCACACGGTGTTCCATACTTCCCAGGGCTCCGGTTGCCTGTTCCACCAGCTTTTTACATCGTGCGCAAGATTAGGGTCGTCTGCTTCTCCCTGGTTGTAGGTGATGTCAGGCTCGTTCCATATCTCGAAATAATCGAAATACAGTCCGTGTTCTTTCATTCCGTCTTCTACATACTTTGCCCAGCTGTTGGCAGGGTTAACAGTGCCGTTGGCAAGGAATACCGGAAGGTTCAATCCCTTTGGTATCATGGTGCGTACCATAGTGCCGGCAGGTTGCGATGGGCCGGCGGGATATTCTGTTGTATCGCGGTTGGTGTAATCTGTATTGAACTGGTTGGTAAAAGCATAAATGTTGTAGCGAAATCCCTGTTCGTACACTTCTTTGATGCGCTGCGTAAAAAAATTCATGCCGTTTTGCTCCCATTGCGGCAGCGTTATGAAATAACGGGTAGCAGTATTGCCCGCTTTTTGCATGAGAACGTGAATATCCTGGTCCTGGTAATGATTACCATACCATCCGGGATTATTACCGATGCGGAGAGGAGTTGGTTGACGCATAACACTGGTTTAAGGTGAGTAATTAACCAGGCCTTAATAAGTCAGGAGAGGGGGTATTTAAATATAGTATTATTAACAGGAGAAAAATTAGGGTGATTTCACCCTATTTGATAGTTATTTTGTAAGTATAAGCGGCATATATGGCGTACATCGATTATTATAAAGTACTGGGGCTTGATAAGAACGCAAGCCCGGATGATATTAAGAAAGCGTATCGCAAGCTTGCGCGCAAACACCATCCTGATCTTAACCCGGATAACAAGGAAGCACACAAGCTTTTTCAGCAGATCAACGAAGCCAATGAAGTATTGGGCGATGAAGAGATGCGTCGTAAATACGATCAGTATGGCGCACAATACGGAGAGCACTGGAAGCAGGGCGAGGAATATGAAAAAACACGGCGGGCGCAGGGGCAAAGACAAAGCGCAGGTGCGGGAGCTGATTGGGGCGATTATACTTTTTCCGGCGGACAGGGCGAAGAAGGATTTTCTGATTTTTTTGAATCGTTGTTTGGCAGAAGACAATCGTCGGCGCGCGGCGGCAGTGCAAAGTTCAGGGGTGAAGATTACAAGGCCGAGCTGCATCTGTCGTTGACGGAAGCAGCCAAAACCAACCAACAGGTGTTGACGGTGAATGGGAAGAAAGTGCGCATTACCATTCCTGCCGGTGTGGAAGACGGGCAAGTGATCAAGCTGAAAGGGCATGGTGCTCCCGGCATCAACGGCGGGCCTAACGGTGACCTGTACATTACATTCATTATAAAGAATGACCCGCGCTTCCGGCGGGCAGGCAACGACCTGCATGCAACGGCAACAATCGATCTGTATACTGCTTTGCTGGGAGGTGAAACCACAATTGATACACTTGATGGAAAAGTGAAGCTTAAGGTGCAACCCGGAACGCAGAACGGAACCAGGACAAGGCTGAAAGGAAAGGGCTTTCCTGTGTACAAACAGGAAGGCCAGCACGGTGATCTGTATGTAATCTTTGAAGTGAAGCTGCCAACGGATCTTACAGAAAAAGAAAAAGAGCTTTTCAAACAATTGTCAGAAATCGATAAAAGCAAATAATATGGAAGAGGAGCAACTGATACCTGCAGACATGATCTGCACGCACCACAACATACAATATGCCTTTATCCATTCGCTCGGCAATGCAGGACTGATTGAAGTGAGCATGGTAGAGGGAAAAGCATTTGTGCATCCCGGGCAGCTCAGCGACCTGGAAAAATTCATCTGCTTTCATCACGAGCTCGATATTAATATGGAAGGCATTGAAGCAATTGCAGGATTGCTGCAACGCATGCATGATATGCAGGAAGAAATCTCTTTGCTGAAAGTGAAGTTGCGAACAATAGATTTATAAAATTCCTTTCAGCACCTTCCACACATTCTCCGCAACGATCTCATGTCCTTCCGCAGTTGGATGAATGCCGTCCTGCTGATTAAACTTTGCTTCCCCGCCAACTCCTTCTAACAGAAATGGTATGAACACGAGGTTGTTTTCTTTGGCAAGCTCGGGAAAGATATTCCGGAAGCTGGTAGTGTATTGCTGTCCCATATTCGGGGGCATCATCATGCCTGCGAGAATGATGGTTACCCCCGGGTTCTTTGTTTTTACTTTATCTATAATGGATTGCAGGTTCTTTTTTGTTTCAGTGGGAGAGATGCCACGAAGGCCGTCATTAGCGCCAAGCTCCAGCACAAAAATATCAGGCGGCTGTCGCAGTATCCAGTCGATACGGCTATTGCCGCCCGAAGAAGTTTCTCCGCTCACGCCTGCATTGATCACTTTGTAAGCAAGATTCAGGGAATCGATGGTATGCTGTATGAGGGCGGGGAAGGCCTGCGATGGATCGAGGCCGTAGCCTGCCGTGAGGCTATTACCGAAAAATAAAATAGTTTTTACCGGTGTTGCCGTTGAAGAATCTTTTGCCTGTGGCTGCGCTGGTGCGGAACTGTCTGCAGGATCAGTATTTCCTCCACAGGATGCTAACATCACTGCACAAACAATAAATATTCCTTTAATTTCCATAATTGGCAAGTTAGGGATTGTTGGAATCAATAGTTTCGTAAAGCGAGTGGGAAGTAGGAAGTAGCTAGTAGAATACAGCCCAATCCCACTAGCCATTCCCCATTTACTACTCGCTCTAAATACTTATATGCTCAAACTTAATAACGTTAGTAAAACCTATCAAAGCGCGGGCCGTACGCTCACGGTGCTGGACCACATCAGCTTTGCGGTGGATCCCGGATCAACACTTTCCATTGTAGGGCCATCCGGCAGCGGAAAAACTACATTACTTGGACTATGCGCCGGGCTTGACCGTCCAAGCACTGGCAGCATCGAACTGAATGGAATTGCGCTGGATAACCTGAGTGAAGATCAGCGTGCGCAGGTACGCAATAAACATGTAGGCTTCATTTTTCAGAATTTCCAGTTGCTGCCTACATTAACCGCACTGGAGAATGTAATGGTACCGCTGGAGTTGCGCGGTGAAAGAAATGTAAGGCCTATTGCACTGGATTTGCTTGATAAGGTTGGACTGGCAGATCGTTCTCATCATTACCCCGTGCAACTGAGCGGGGGCGAACAGCAGCGGGTATCGCTTGCGCGTGCATTTTGTAATCGGCCGGGTATATTGTTCGCGGACGAGCCTACCGGTAACCTGGATGCAGAGACCAGTGAAAAGATAGAGAACCTTTTATTCGATCTGAATAAAGAAGCCGGCACCACGCTCATACTTGTTACCCACAATGCGGAGCTGGCTGCAAGGACGGGGAGAATTATCAGGTTGAAGGGCGGGAGAGTTGTTGAACCAGCTAATTCCCTCCCATCATGAAACGAATTACCTGGACCTTCTTAATGGCATGGAGAGACAGCCGCCGTAACCGTTCGCGGTTGCTGCTGTTTGTGTCATCCATTATTTTAGGCATTGCAGCGCTGGTAGCCATTTATTCACTGGGCGATGTATTGCGCAAAGAGATAGATGCGCAGGCTGCTACACTACTTGGCGCCGATCTTGAATTTGGCGGCAACAAACCGAAGAGCGCATTGGGCGGATTGGTAGATTCTTTAGGTGGACAACGGTCAGAACAAAAAAGTTTTTCTTCCATGATCTATTTTCCCAAGAGCGGTAAAACAAGATTGATAGAAGTAAAAGCTTTAAAAGGTGATTTTCCTTACTACGGCGATTTTGAAACCACGCCTGTAAGCGCAGCGCGCAGTTTTCGTAAAGCACAAAGAGCCCTGGTAGATAAAACCCTCATGACGCAGTTCAATGCGGTGCCCGGCGATTCCGTGAGAATAGGGAAGCTTTCGTTTGAAATTGCCGGCAGCTTATCAGGCGCGCCGGGCATGACAGGTATTTCAGCCTCGGTAGCGCCACTCGTTTATATTCCGATGGATTACCTGCCGCAGACAGGTCTTGAACAAAAAGGCAGCCGCTTCAATTACCGTTTCTTTTTTAAGTTCGACGAGCCGGTAGATGTAGACAAGCTGGTGAAGAAAATTACGCCACAATTGAATGAGCAGGGATTATCGTACGATACCATCGAAACAAAAAAAGAGGATACATCCAGAGCGTTTGGCGATGTGGTGCGTTTTCTTTCACTCATCGGCTTCATTGCATTGTTGCTTGGATGTATTGGCGTTGCCAGCGCTATTCATATTTATGTAAGGGAGAAAATTAATACCATTGCGGTGTTGCGTTGCCTTGGTGCAAAAGCATCACAGGCTTTTTTTATTTACCTGGTGCAGATTGCGGGAATAGGATTGATCGGTTCCATCATAGGCGCGGCGCTCGGTTCCTTCATCCAGGTTTTTCTTCCTGTGGTATTGAAAGAATTTTTACCGTTCGATGTAAGCGCAGGCATTTCCTGGAGCGCCATCGGCCAGGGTATTATCCTGGGATTGGTGATTGCCGTGCTGTTCGCGTTGTTGCCGCTGGTTTCGATAAGAAAAATATCGCCCCTGAATTCTTTGCGCGTTTCGTTTGAGCATACGCTGGTGAAAGACGGTTTCAAATGGCTGATCTATGCATTGATATTAACCTTCATTGTTGTATTTGCATACCTGCAACTGGGCGAATGGATGGAATCCATCGTATTCAGCCTCGCCATTGTTATTTCATTTTTATCACTAACAGGCATAGCCGCACTGCTTACATGGCTTATAAGGAAATTCTTTCCTTCTTCCTGGGCTTATGTATGGCGGCAGGGACTGGCAAATCTTTATCGTCCTAACAATCAAACAACCATACTTATTGTATCCATCGGGCTGGGTACCGCGCTGGTTTGCACTTTGTTCTTTATGCAAACCATCCTTATAAACAGGGTTAGCCTGGCATCAGGCGAAAATCAGCCCAACATGGTATTGTTCGATATACAATCAAAGCAGCGCGATTCCGTACTGGCGCTTGCGAGGCGGCAAGGGCTGCCTGCAAACAACACGGTGCCCATAGTGAACATGCGGCTCGAATCAGTCAACCAGATTACGGCAGAAGCGTTGCGCAAGGATACCAGCATCAAAATGCATCAATGGGCATTCAACCGCGAGTACCGTGTTACATACCGTGATTCATTGATCAATTCAGAAAAACTGTTGAAAGGAGATTGGACGGGTGAAGTAAAATCGCCCGGAGATCCGATCCGTATTTCCCTGGAGAACCGCTTTGCAAAGAATAACACAGTTAAGATAGGCGATACGATGGTGTTTAACGTACAGGGTTCCATGATGACAACCATTGTAGGCAGCCTGCGTGAAGTGGATTGGAACCGCGTGCAGACAAATTTTATTGTGGTGTTTCCCAAAGGCGTGCTGGAGCAGGCGCCTCAGTTTCATGTGCTCATGACGCATGTGCCTTCTGTTGAAGCATCTGCAAAATTTCAACAGGCATTAGTAAAACAATACCCCAATATTTCTGTGATAGATCTCGGACTGATATTGAGTGTGCTGGATGAA
>JBAVMD010000139.1:0-13667 GCA_049689695.1 Chitinophagaceae bacterium
GAGCTAAGCGGCCTGATCGCTAAAGCGGCCTGATCGCTAACAAAGCGCCCAAATCGCTTAAGCCCTATTTTAATTTCCTTTCGTCGGAAATGGTGAGTTTCCTACGTCCTTTTTTACGACGGGAAGCAAGTACTTTGCGGCCATTGGCGCTTTCCATACGCTTCCTGAAACCATGCACGCTTTTCCTGCGGCGACGATGCGGTTGAAATGTACGTTTCATGATCGAAATCTCTT
The DNA here is from genome assembly GCA_049689695.1 of Chitinophagaceae bacterium. GTDB lineage: Bacteria > Bacteroidota > Bacteroidia > Chitinophagales > Chitinophagaceae > DASPKM01. Next base: position 235 of record JBAVMD010000139.1, read on the forward strand.
TTTTTTATCTGCCTGCGCTAAAGCTTCGGCAGACGAAGTCCGCTTAGCTGCTTGGGCAAATGTCAATGAAATAGTCCGGGAGAACGGACCAGGTTTCAACTCCACAAAGGGCTACCATCGCCCGTTGTTTGTGAAAGGACGGCAAAAGTAATAGAAATTGGCTATATAGCCAATTTAAGGCGCAAGAAACAGGAAACAAGGAACAAGATTTTTCGCAACAACTGCACCCTTCTTCCTTGTGCCTTGCACCTTGTGCCTTGCATTTTATAATCCCAGATGCCTGGACGACACCTTTTCTCCAAAAAAAATGCTTGCATGCTGATCAAAATCTTCAGTAGAATCAGTTGTATAAAACTCCCTTTTGCCCCCTTTACTGCATAACTGCTCAATTTCAGGATGGCGCTCCATGTAATCAGACAGGCTATCAGCAACAATATCGCCCTGCGAAAGAATGGCGATGTGTGGGGGAGTAAACTGCCTGATCTTCTTAATAAGCAGGGGATAATGCGTGCAGGCAAGAAGAATGGTATCTATGTCAGGAGATTGATTGAGCAAATGATCGATGTGCTTCCTGATAAAATAATCCGCTCCCGGTCCATCATATTCATTGTTTTCTACCAGGGGGACCCAAAGCGGGCAGGCCTCCTGGTAAACCTGCAGATGAGGAAAGAATTTTTCTATTTCGATGGGATAAGAGCAGGAGCTTACTGTACCGCTGGTGGCCAGGATCCCTACGTGACCCGTTTGCGAAACCTTGCCAATGATCTCTGTTGTGGGCCTTATCACGCCCAGTACACGCAGAGAAGGATCGATGCGCGGCAGATCGTTCTGCTGAATGGTACGCAATGCTTTTGCAGATGCCGTATTGCAGGCCAGCACCACCAACCGGCAGCCCATGGAAAAAAAATGCTGCACACACTCTAATGTATACTGGTAAACCGTTTCAAATGAGCGGGTACCGTAAGGTGTGCGGGCGTTATCGCCCAGATAGATGTAATCGTAAGCGGGCAGTTTTTGAACGATTGACCTGAGTACTGTAAGTCCTCCGTAACCTGAATCAAAAACGCCGATGGGATTGGGAGAAGGCATGGGTAAAATTAGCAGATTAGCAAATTGCGCAATTAATAAATACCAAAACAAAGAGCCGGCTTAAAAAGCCGGCTCTCCGAATATTATGATGTTAGAATATTATTCTCTTATTTAATTCCAAGTTTCTTCTTCACCAGGGGTAGAAGGTCGTCTGCTACCGGAGGATCAATTACAAGCGCCTGCCTGCTGAACACATAGCCGTAACCGCTTTCTTTTGCTACATCCTGAACCGCCTTCATGGCTTTGTTCTGTACAGGAGTAAGCAATTCATTCTGCTTGCTATCATACAGCTGCTGCGCCTGTTGGTTCCAGCCCTGTATTTTCAGGTACAATTGTCCAAGGTCCCTTCTCTTTACTTCCAATTGCGCCTTGGTGTATTTAGCAGTATCCTTGCCAGAAAGAAGACTGTCTTTTTCGTTGAACTCGGTCACCATATCAGCATACTGCTGGCTTAATGCATTCTGATACTCAGCCATTGCGGTATCAGCTTTCCTGTATTCAGGCATAGATGTAACCAGCTTGGAGATATCGATGTACCCGATCTTCGACTGGGCGTTAACGGAAGTTGCTGCTATCAGTCCTGCAGCTATTAAGAAAAGCGTCGCCAATTTTTTCATTGTAATTTGCTATTTAGTATTAGTTAGTTGCGTTTTTGGGTTCACTGCGTTGTGCAGGGGTTTTGCTTTGACTTTTATTTAACACCCAGCTCTTTCAAAACGTCTTCGCTCTTGTCCAGTTTTGGGTCGGCAAAGATAACGGTTATTCCTTCACTTTTGTCTAAAATAAAGTCGTAAGACCGCTGTACAGCTATCTTTTGAATAGCATTGTAAACCCTGTCCTGTACGGGCTTTATCAGCTCCTGACGTTTTTTGAATAAGTCGCCTTCAAAGCCAAAGCGTTTCCTTTGCAGGTCGCGCACTTCTTTTTCCAGATTGAACAGCTGGTCCTCTCTTTTCTTCTTCAATTCATCGCTCAGCATTACCTGCTCAGCCTCATACTCTTTGTACATGCGGTCGAGCGTGGTTTGTTTCTGATCGATCTCTTTCTGCCATTGTTCGCTGAACACATCCAGCTTTTTCTGGGCATCCTTATAGTCAGTCAGCTTGTCAAGAATGTATTTGCTGTCAACTATCGCATAGCGCTGTGCTTCGGCTATACCCATGCATCCCAGCAGGATGAGCAGGAAGAAAAATATCTTTTTCATAACGATACATTTCAGGTGATAAATAATAATGAATATTTTATTCAGGTTCAAACCCGATCATAAAGGTAAATCTTGAGGCATCGCGCATGCGGCCATTCGGCTTCAGGCGGTCGAATCCAATACCATAGTCGAATCCTAACAATCCAAACATGGGAAGGAAGAAGCGCATACCCACACCGGCGCTCCTGCGCAAACGGAACGGGTTGTAATCTTTGTAATTATACCATCCATTGGCCGCTTCAAAGAAGGTAAGGCCATAAATGGTGCTGCTTGGATTGGTGCTGAACGGATAGCGCAGTTCCAGCGTGTATTTGTTGAATATCGTAAAGAACTGGTTAGCGTTCTGCTGATCAGGATTCACCTTGGGATCGGAGTTCTCGTAAACCGGGTAGCCGCGATGCGCAATGATGTCGTATCCCAGCAAACCGAAGTTATTGGTGAGACCTGCATCGCCTACCTGGAAGCGCTCGAATGGAGAATAATCCATCCTGCTGCTGTATCTGCCCATGAAACCATATTTCACTGCAGCTTTCATTACAAACTGGCGGCTCTTATCTGCACCCATCGCCTTACCCAATGGAATATACCATTCGCCTGTGAACCTCCATTTGTGGAACTCAGGCAGCTTATATCCATCTGCCTGGGTAATGCTCTTGTTGAACACTGAATAAGGAGGTGTGAACTGACCGCTCAGCAAGAAGTTAGATCCGCTGCGCGGGAAGATGGGCTGATCGAGTGAATAACGGTTCAGGGAAAGCTTAAGGCTCAGGTTATTTGAAATACCTGTACGGAACCCGAAGAAGTTCGCCGGGTATTCTTTCAACTTATACTGCGTATAGTTCAAAGAATACGAGAGCGTAAAATAGTCATCGGGCCATTTCAATTGCTTACCCAATGCAACGGATACACCCATGGTTTTTAGAGACTGGCTGTCGCTAAAGAAATAACGGCCATTTGCATCATACCCACCGGTTCGGAACACGCTCTTGTAAAGACTCACTGTAAATGAGTTCCTTTTCTTGCCGCCAAGCCAGGGCTCAGTGAAAGAGAAGTTGTACGACTGGTATGCCTTACCGTTAGATTGTATGCGCAGGCTCAACTTCTGGCCATCGCCTGTTGGCAGGGGCGACCATGATTCTTTCCTGAAAATATTTTTGATTGAAAAGTTGTTGAACGATACACCGAGCGTTCCGGTCAGGCCGATACCACCACCCCAGCCTGCAGAAAGCTCCAGCTGGTCAGATGATTTTTCTTCAACGGTGTAATTAATATCAACCGTTCCGTCTTCCTGGTTCGGCACAGGGTTGATGCCTATTTTCTCCTGGTTGAAATAACCCAGATTGGCAATCTCCCTTTGTGAACGGATGAGCGCTGCGCGGCTGAATTTATCGCCCGGCACAGTACGAAGCTCACGGCGAATTACGTACTCTTTGGTTTTATCGTTACCGGAAATATTTACGTTCTTAATAGTGGCCTGTGGTCCTTCTACCATCCTGATCTCGTAATCGATGGTATCATTATATACAGCAGTTTCAACCGGCTCTACGCGGAAAAAGAGATAGCCATCGTCCATATACAATCCGCTGATGTCGCCACCTTCGGGTGATAGCTGCTTGCCGAGCTTTTTATTAAGCGTTTCAATATTGTATACATCGCCTTTATTAATGCCCAGCAGGAGATTAAGAATAGAATCGGAATACTTGGTATTTCCTTTCCAGGTGATGTTGCCGAAATAATATTTTGATCCTTCGGATACTTTAAGGTCTACGTTCAGGTTGCCCTTTTGTGTGTAATACTGCGTGTCTGCCACGATAGCTGCATCGCGAAAGCCGAGTGAGTTGTAGTACTGCAGCACATTGTCCTTGTCTTCTGCAAACTTTGTTGCATTGAATTTGGCAGAGCTGAATAATTTGAATCGGAAGTATGGATCAAGGAATTCTTTTGTATTGGTTACGGTAAGAAAGCCGCCCCTGTTAAGGTATTCCGTGAAGCTCATTCGCTCGTTTTCACCGTACGGGCCAACTTCATGGCTCGGGTAGAAAGTAAGCTTGGTCATTTCCTTGGTGCCTTTCATGCGCTTCTTCAGTCTTGCATCGCTGACTGATTCGTTGCCATAAAAATTAACATTGTCAATGCGAACTTTTTTGCCCTTGGTGATATTGAAAGTAAGGGTTTGAGAATTGGCCAGCGCAGGGTCTGTCTGCTCTGTTATCTGTACATCTACTCCTTTGAATCCTTTTTCTACAAAATATTTTTGAATGGCCTCTACGGCATTTCGCTTCACGTTCTCCGTGATAACCCGTCCTTTTACAAGGCCGGTCTTTGTAGTGAGCTCATCACGGTCAGACTTCTTTACTCCTTCGAAAAAGAAGTTTGACAAACGCGGGCGTTCCACCACATTGATCTCGATGTAAATATTAGAGCCTTCTATTTTATTGTACAGGATGCGCGCATTAGAGAACAGGTTCTGTTTCCAGAGGTTCATAATGGCTTTGCCAAAGTTGTCGCCGCCGGGTATCATTACCTTGTCGCCCACGGCAAGCCCGGAAATGGAGATCAGCAATTGTTCATCAAGGTATTTTGTTCCGCTGATGCGTATTCCTGCAATCGTGTATTCGCGGGGAATAGTTGATTTGGCAAGTTCTTCCAATACGGGATCTATAGATACAGGGATAGTGTCTTTTGTGACCTGGGCCGTGGATGTCAGAGCGCACAATAAACAAATCACCGCAAAGCTGGTGAATAGCGTAATTCTTGATTGCATTCAGTCTGGTTTAGGCTGATTTTGGAGAGGCAAATTAACGGGATTAGTTGAAAGTGTTTGTTAAAACTACACCTGTTAACCCACTGGCAACAACCAGCGGAATCCAAGCTGTATAAGGTTTATTTGAAATTTTATGATCGGTCAATGACTACTAACGAGCGAATCTTTACTCACTTGTTCACCTGTTTTCCCAAACCTGCGCTCCCTGTTCTGGAAGTCAACCAAAGCCTCATACAGGTTTTCCTTCCTGAAATCGGGCCAGCGCACATTGGTAAAATACAGCTCTGCATAGGCCAGTTGGTACAACAAAAAATTACTGATGCGGTATTCTCCGCTGGTACGTATCATCAGCTCAGGATCAGGAAATTCACTCGTACATAAATATTTCTGCAGCGTATGCTGGTCAATTTCTTCTACGTTGATCTTTCCTGTTTTTACATCGTGCGAAATGTTCTTCACCGCGTTCAGCAATTCCCAGCGACCGCTGTAGCTAAGCGCAATGATGAGGTTCATCCCGGTATTGTTCTCCGTTCTCTTCAGCGCAACATCCAGTTCTTTCTTTGTATACTCAGGAAGCATGTTCAGATCACCTATCACGTGCAGACGGATATTGTTCTTATGAAGGTCTTCCAGTTCTTTCTGTATAGAATTTACCAGCAGCTCCATCAGGCCAACCACTTCATACTGCGGCCGGTCCCAGTTCTCTGTTGAGAATGCATAAAGCGTAAGGTATTCCATACCCAGTTCTGCGCTGCCTTCTACAATGCTGCGAACACTTTCCACCCCGTGAAAATGGCCATACAGGCGGTCATGGCCCTGCTCTTTCGCCCAGCGGCCGTTCCCGTCCATAATAATAGCTACATGGCGGGGAAGGTGCTTCAGGTCTACCTGATCCTTTAGGGATTGCATAGCTTCCGCGATTTTAGGGGCACGAAGGTAAGATTAATGTGGGAGGAGGATGGGAAAATGTGAAAATTGCTTAATGGCGCAATGAAGGTTTATCATTGAGCTATTTTCGAATTTGCTGATTTTCAAATTAATTAGCTGTTGGACAACGATAAGACGTAAGGTTGAAGGAAACGGTTAATTCCGCCATGATGTACTGGTCTTTTTGCTTGGGATAACCGCGCTGTCTACCCTTGATGCCGATTGCGTCGCCGGTCTCATAAGAACGGTCCTGCAAAAGATACCAGGTGCTGGGGCTGCCATCGGGCAGGGTTGGTGAGAAGGCGTCTGGTGCAAAAGTGCCGCTCACATCGTCCAGGTAATCTGTGTTGGTAAAGCGGTGAACTATTTCGAAGCCAATGTTCATTCGGTCGTTCCAGCTGTATTTAACGCCAACGCCAAAGGGAAGACAGAAGGCCATAGTGCTGTAAGGCTTACGGTCAGGATACACGCTTGAGCCCTGACCTTCAGTACCTAAGGGGCGCAAAAACACTTTTTGCCCGTTCAGGTAAGCATAAGGATCGTAGCTGAAAAGACCTGCGCCTAAAGTGATATAAGGCGTGAACCGGTAATTGGGATCACCGGGCACAAACTTGTAAAAATTGAAATCGCCCTGCAGTGTCAGTTCCCAGATATTGCTGTTGAAGCTCAGGTTACGGCGACGCTGGTAATCGTTATCTGTATTGTATATATCCGAATAACCAACCTGCGCGTAATGCGCGCCTACACGAAGAGCTATATAATTACCGAATTGCTTGCGGAAGAATGCGCCCAAAGCCAGTTTAGGGCGATTGATGCGGGCATCTGTATTGAGATCTCCGAAATAATGTGCGGCTCCGGCCGAAAAACCAAATTCGCCCTGCTGAACAATACTTTCGTATTGAGCATTGGCAACAGGTGCGGTGAACCCAAGCAGTAGGCTTACAATAGCAACGGATAGTAACCTCTTCATAAGCTGCAATATAATAAGTTTGGGAAAGTTAGGGAACGAAATTTAGCCGAAATTATTTGAACGTGCAAGTGAAGGAAAGTTTAAAGTTTATTAGTTTATTGGTTTATTGGTCAATTAGTCATTAGGTCATTAAGTCATTAGAGTGATCCATTGACCAAATGACCAAATGACCCATTGACCAGATGACTAGTTCCTGGTATCAAGTCCCCAGGAAAGCTTATTCCTGAGCGTTTGCAGGAAGTTGTTCTCATTCAGCCTTACCAGGCTTACCGTAAATTTTTCCCGCCTTACGGCCAGCTGAACGCTCTTATCGGTTATATGCTTGCGGCTGTCGAGCGTACATAAAAAATGATCTGTACGGCCTTCCACTTCAAAAGAAATGATATTGGTGTCGGGCACCACAATGGTACGTACGTTCAGGTTGTGCGGCGCCACGGGAGTTATCACAAAGCTGTTTGAATCAGGAAATACAACAGGGCCGTTGCAGCTCAGGGAATACCCGGTTGAACCGGTTGGAGTAGACACTATAAGGCCATCTGCCCAGTAGGTATTCAGGAACTCGCCGTTCAGGTACGTATGTATCTTGATCATGGGCGAGGTATCGGTTTTATGAATGGCAAACTCGTTCAGGCCACACGGGCAATCGCTGAACAAGGGTTCGCTTGCATCAAGATGTATCAGCGACCGTTTATCCACGATAAAGGTCCTGTTCCTTAAAGAAGAGATAGCAGTAGCCAACTCCTCCTTACCAATGCTGGCCAGAAAGCCCAGCCTGCCGAAGTTGATGCCAAGTATCGGGATATTCTTATTGCGTACCAGGGTAATTGTATCCAGCAATGTGCCGTCGCCGCCCAGGCTCACCACAAAATCTATGGTATCGTCCAGGTCTTCAGATTGATGAAAAAATTCCAGTTTATCTGGAAGCCGCAGGCCGGGGCTGGCCTGTTCATAAAATGGTTTATAGATCACCGGCTGTATGTCGTGTCTTGTCAGCTCATCGAACAACTGCTGAATTTCTACCGGCCTTTCGTAATCTATTGCCCTGCTGTAGATAGCCACTTTCATAAGCCTGTGGGTTTGTTAGAGTTCCTGGAGTTGTAAGTTCAGAGGCTGCGAGCTATTAGCTTCGAGCTGTGAGCAACTGTTCTTAGCTCAAAGCTCGCAGCTAATAGCTCGCAGCTTCTTCCAAAAGTAAGCTGCCTTGAATTAAAAATCGTTCTTAAAATGAAAATTGAATCCGCTCTGCCCGAGTTGATTAAAACCGTACTCGATTTTAAAGGAGAGATCGTAAAAAGTGAGCAGGTCTATACCGAAGCCACCGGTGTATAACATGCGGTTGCCAAGCGGGTTATTTACAGCGTGCTTGTTATAAGCATAGCCCGCGTCTGCAAAGGTTTTCAGGAAAATAGTGAAGGGCACCCGGCCGTGAGAACGGGAGGGAGTCGGCAGATAAAACCGGAATATCTGACGGCGCAAAGTGTTTTTCAACAGCATGGCCCCCACGCCATCTATTACGTAATCCTCCAGCCCCCGCAGGTAAAAATCCCCGTAACCAAAAAGCTGTTGATTAATAAAAGGCTGTTCCAGGGGCAATCGCAGCGTGCCCGCAGCCTGCACGCTATACGATAGTTTGGGCGCAAGAAAGCCATTCTTTGAGCCTTTTGCGCTCAATTGCCACATGTTGAATTCTTTGCCGAATCCGCGTTTGAGTATGCCGGCTTCACCGGAAACACCTTTCTGCGGATAAGGAGTATAATCCAGGTTGTTATACTCTACTTTGTAAGAAATTTCCGGGAACGACAATTTTGTGCGTCCGTTTGAAAAGTATTTTGGATTGAGGTTGGTGATGGAAGTATCAACCTGCTGGCTTACAAAAGCGATCCTGAATGTATTCCTGGTTTTAATGGCGGGCCGATAGGTCCAGTCAATAAAACCACTCGATTGCCGGCTGAGTGTTACATTTCTGAATTCATCACTGTAAAACAACTGTTCATTATTGGAAGTTCCGTAGTTCACTTCTTTATTGGCGCGATACGCAAACCCGAAGCGAATGCCGTTCTTCAATGCTTTGTCAACATAAGGAAGCTCGTATTGAAACTGGATCTGTTTTGTGTAGCCGGTGATCAACCAGAACTTAAGCTTGTCGTTACGGCCCGTGAAATTGTTGTAGTTCAATTTCAATCCATAATTAAGCCGGTCGAATCCAAATCCCTGCTTGGCCCATTCGGACAGGTTGCGGTCTACCGGCTTCACATAAGGAATGGGAAACAGGTACCAACGCTCTCTCACCTCGATAGATACATCCACAGCATGTCCTTCGAAACGTTTTAAGGAAACAATTACTTCGTGAAAAAGCGCTGTGTTCATGACCAGCTCACGCGATCTTTCGAACCTGCTTACGAGGTCTGAAAGGTTAATCGAATCGCCTCTTTTAAAGAGCAATTCTCTTTCAATAATATAAGGCTTGGTTTTTTTGTTGCCGGAGATGATAATGTCGCGGATAACAAATAAGCGGGAACTGTCCATCTGCGTTCCAGGTAATTCGTTGCCGGGAGTAATGGATGCTCCTTCCTGCGCGTGCAGTATGTTGCAGGCAAAAAATATACTTACTACCAACAGGTTGTATTTCCACCGCATCCGCATAGATAAACTCACTAACTTTTGGAAAGCATTACATGTTCAGGTAATTCATGAGGTGGTCGTAATTATCCTTCAGCTCATTTCCGTACAATTCTTCGCCGAAGTAATACTTCACCACATATTCATACCGCTGAAACGTAGCCACAATATCTGAAATTTCAAACTTATTTACCTTGATGGTGACTAAGAAAGTTTCAGCGATGTTGTCGTAGTAAGAGTTAAGCTGGGTTATTTGTGCATCATTCGTTTCTACCAGTTTGCTGATCTCAGAAAAGGAATAGCCTCTTTTTTCAAGCTCCAATACTATCACACCACCCGGCTCATTGGCCCCGGTTTGCTTGGCCAGTTGCTTGAAAAGATCTGATTGAGAAATTGCGCCAATGAACTCCATATCGCCTTCTATTACAGGAATAACGGTAAGCCCGTATTCATTTACCAGCTGCACGGCTTCCAGGAAATGCGTTTCGGCATGAACGACCAGTTTGGAGAAAATAGATTGAATATCTGTAAGACGGGTTTTGCTATCGGCGATATCGAACAGGTCCTCTTCATATACGATCCCCACCAGCTTATTATCGGCAATAACTGCCAGATGCTCCAGATGAAATTCAGCCATCAGCTGCAGGGCCTGGGCTACGGTATCATCCAGGTGCAGGGTAGGAATAGTGACAGATATCACGTCTTTATTTAGCAATGATTCAGGGTTTTAATAAACTATAAGACGGCAAATGTCAGGCAACCGCTGCCGGCTTTTTTAATTTTGTCAAAAATTTATGAAGGATCTGGTTGAATTCACCAGGCACTTCCATCATAGGTGCGTGGCCGCATTTATCAATGAAATGCAATTCACTGTTCGGAATGAGGCGGTTAAATTCGCGGCCTACAAACGGAGGTGTGATGGTATCATCGTTCCCCCATACTAATAACGTAGGTTGCTTGATTTGATTGAGCTCTTCGCCAAGATTATTTCTGATAGCGCTCTTGGCAAGAGCTATTATCTTAATGACGCGGAGGCGGTTATTGACTATTTCGTACACTTCATCTACCAGTTCTTTGCTTGCCGTTTTGGGATCGTAAAAAGTAAGCTCGGTCTTTTTCTTTATATACTCATAATCACCCCTTTTGGGATAAGTATCGCCCATTCCATTTTCAAAAAGGCCGGAGCTGCCGGTAAGTATCAGTGATTTAACGCGCTCAGGATGCTTCAACACATACAGCAATCCTACGTGACCGCCCAGGGAATTGCCCAACACGTGAGCATCTTTATAATCCCGCGCCTCCATGAACCTGTGAACAAATTTATGAAGGCCCCCCACGCTTGTGTGCAGAAGATCGAGGTCGAACAAAGGCAGCATAGGCACTATCACCTTATTATGATTGCGGAAATATTCAATCAGGTGCTCAAAATTGCTCAATGCACCAAACAGCCCATGCAGCAGCACCAGCGGTTCGCCTTCGCCTTCTTCAATGAACCTGAACTTATCCTGTTGTTTAATTTCGTACTGCATCAGCCTGACATCTGTTTGTGACTCAAATATTCGCTAAAATAATTTATTTCATTCAAATATCAGAATAAGCAACAACCGCATCCACCGCACTACATGTTTAATTTATTAATGAAAAATTCATGCCTGCATGAACATTCTGTGCTATAATAAGCTTATACAAGTTTAATTTCCATCGCCCGCAAAAACCTGCATACGGAACATTTAAGTCCATTATTTGGAGGAAGCAGGTGTTTTTTCAGACACGCCGGCGAAAAATTGTTTCAATTCTTCGAACATGTCTTTGAACCAGGGAATAACAGCGCCCAGACCATTAATGGCATAAGGCCCCCATGGCTCTATAAAACTATAAGTGCGCGATGCAAGAATGGTTTCGGCTTTTAATAGGTTCATCTGCACCGCATAGAACAGCAGGATGCTAAAGATGGTTATATAAAGCGCAGCGTATAATACTATGCCAAGGAAGCGGTTCAGCCAACCCAATAAAGCAAACTCTACTGATTTTTCTATCAGCTTTGCAACCAATCGTACCAGCATCACCACCAGCAGAAATACCGCGAGAAACGAAATAAACGGCAACCATTTTGCGGAAATGTTGGTGCTGCTTCCCAGATATCCCGCCACTACGGTTGACAACTTCATGGCGGCAGCCAGCCCTATAATGAACGCAAGCACCGAAAATACAGCAACGATAAAGCCCTTGCTCAGTCCTTTGAACACGGCCATTATGAGGATGATGATGAGTATAATGTCAATTATCATAAGAGTGCAAGGCACAAGAAACAAGGCACAAGGTACAGGATACAAGGTACAAGCTGTAAGCTACAAGGAACAAGTATCTTCCTACTCACCACTCCCTACTCGCCACTCCCTATTTCCTACTTGCTTAAAAGTTCCTTCACTACCGCGCTGATGGCCTTTCCATCTGCTTTGCCTGCAAGTTGCTTTGTAGCAACACCCATCACTTTTCCCATATCTGCAGGCGAAGATGCGCCGGTTTCGTTGATGATACATGCGATGATGCTTTTCAATTCTTCCGCATCCAGTTGCTTAGGCAGGAATTGCTCTATTACAGTGATCTCTTCCTGTTCTTTCTGTGCAAGGTCTTCACGGTTCTGCTGCTGAAATATCTCGAGCGAATCTTTGCGCTGCTTCACCAGCTTCTGCAACAGTTTCATCTCATCTTCCTGCTTCAATTCTCCTCCCGCGCCTTCAGAAGTTTTTGCTAACAGAATAGCGGCCTTGATGGCCCGCAATGCCCGCAGGCTTTTCTCATCTTTCGATTTCATGGCATCTTTTAGTTGAGCCATGATGTCTTGTTCGAGTGGCATGTGTTGTTCGAAGTTTGAGGTTTGAAGTTTGAGGTTCTTCTCTGCTAACGCGTTAAGCTTATAGAGAACTGCGTAATGACTTAATGACCTAATGACTTCCTGAATTACAGTTCGAGTTTCCCATCCTTTAGTTGCTGGTCCCTGAACTTTTTGTAAAAATCTTTTGCGAACGTTCTTACTTCTTCCGATAACCCGGTATGACGGGTGGCACGTTCGTAAGTATCAGCCATGGTCATGAAGGTCTGGTAATAAAAATCCGCCATTTCATCAACCATCATGCTTTTTGTCCAGAGATCGATGCGGAGGGCTGAACGGTCCGCCCCGTCCCAAAGAGAAAGCATCACTGCCTTCGCGATGCGATCATCCGCTGCCGTAGTATCGCTTGCATTCCAGCTGATCTGTTCAGGCATGCGGTCTGCATCCAGCGTTACGTCTATTCTTATAGTCGATTTCGTCATGTATTTGTTTATGAACCGGCAAAGTTAATTGAATTCAGTGTTCGGCAAGGGCTATGAGATGATTGTATAATTCATCGAGGCTGCGTTGCCAGCTGAGGGCCGCAACACGTTCTTTTGCCTTTGCCACAAGGCTGTTACTGAGGTCTTCATTCTTGTATAAGGTGATCATGTGCTTCGATATGCTGGCAGGGTCTGTCCAATCAGCATACAGTACTGCATCGCCTGCGTATTCTTCCATCAATGGATCTTTTACTGTAATAACGGGAATGGATGCCCGAAATGCTTTCAGCAGCCCGAGCCGGGCCGCAAAAGAATTGTCGCTTACCAGCAGCGCGAACGCGGCCGATGCAAGCTGCTTTTTTTCGTCTGTGCCGGCGTCGCTTAACCAGGCCACATCCTTACGGTATTTGTATGCATCAAGCTTTTCCCTGAAGTCTTCCTGGTCATCGATATCAACAGGCCCTGTAAGCACAAGCTGCAGGCCGGATTGCTGCCATTTTTTGAATTGGGAAAAGGCCCGCAACAGTCGTTCCCAGGTACCATCC
>JBAVMD010000140.1:0-1911 GCA_049689695.1 Chitinophagaceae bacterium
ACATTGCAGCTATTGCTATTATAGCCCTGGTAATTTTTCTTAAACTCGTAGCTGTATCGGTTAAACTTAAGAGCGAGCTTGCCCGGCTTGAAGTATTATTATCCATTAACAGGGAAGAAATTTCAGTACTGAATGGTCATTATAATCATCGCCCGAACGGTGCGCAGCTTCAGCCAGCTCATCATCCTTATTCGCAAGACCTTGACGTATTCGGACATGCTTCTTTATTTCAATACCTGCACCGGACCACATCAGAACAAAGTGCGCAGTTGCTCGCAAACTGGCTGCTGCAACCGGCTGATAAAGAAACCATCCTTGCGCGGCAGCAAGCCGCAAAGGAATTGCGCGATCAATCAGAATGGCGGCAGGAGTTGCAGGCGCGCGGACATTTAAATCCACTTTCTTATTCAACACAACACTCTTTAGCTGCCTGGCTCTCGCAGCCGGCCGGTTTCGCAAATACCGCCTGGAAGATTGCAAGGTTCATCTTACCTGCCATCAGCTTAACGCTGCTGGTACTTTACACGTTCGATCTCATACTGCCCGGATATTTTTGGCTGGGCGTATTGATATTCTTTGCAGTTTCAGGCTACATCAGCAAGCTCGCAACACCGCAATACGTTCAACTGTCTAAACACATTACTCAATTAGAAACTTTATCAAAAACTTTACAGTGGATAGAAAACGCATCTTTCACTTCTCCATTATTAACTCAACTAAAGCACTCACTCAACACCAATATCGAAAATGCAAACGCAGATAACGCCCAACGAATCCGAAACCCGAAACACCAAACCCGAAACCTGCCATCACAACATGTAAAAAGTTTAAAGCGCATCCTGGACCGCATGGACTACCGCCTCAATCCCCTGGTGTTTGTCCCTCTCAACATTTTTCTGTTCTGGGACCTTCAGCAAGTGCTTCAACTTGAAAAATGGAAAGCACAACAGCAAAATAAAATTGATCATTGGTTTGAAGCCATCGCAGAAGCCGAGGCAATTTCATCACTCGCTAATCTGTCATTCAACCATCCTTCATGGGTCTTTCCTGTGATCAGGCCGGAATGGTTTGCATTAAAATGCGAACAGGCAGGGCATCCGCTCATTCCACCTGCCAAATGTGTTCCCAACAGCATCGGCATGAATGGACACCCGCAACTGGCTTTCATCACCGGTTCCAATATGGCGGGCAAGAGTACTTTTCTTCGCACTATTGGTATCAATCTCGTTATGGCCATGGCAGGCGCACCGGTTTGCGGAGCTTATTTTGAATCACCGGTTCTGAGGGTAATGACAAGCATGCGGATAGCAGATAATTTAGAAGAAAGCGCCTCTACATTTTATGCAGAGCTGCAGAAGTTGAAGATGATACTGGACGCTGTAAAAACAAATTCAAAAGAAGTATTTCTGTTGCTGGATGAAATTCTGCGCGGCACTAATTCGCTCGACAGGCATACCGGCTCAGAAGCGCTCATCAAACAACTGATCAAAGAAAAAGCCGTAGGTATGATCGCATCGCACGATCTCAGCCTTGCGGAGTTAGAGCAACAATATCCCGGCATCATTCACAATTATCATTTCGATGTTACCATCGAAGGAAACGAATTGCATTTTGATTACAAGCTTAAACAAGGCGTTTGCAAAACGCTGAACGCAACTTTGCTGATGAAGAAGATTGGAATTGAGATGTGAGGTTTAGTTATGGATATGGGTTACGGGTGTTTCTCTGATTGTGCATTATTAAAGGCTTATGGCCTGCGCTTTGAGTTTTTTTTCACCGCAGAGAAAAAGAGAAGTAGTCCCGATAGCTATCGGGATCGCAGAGATTTACAAATAGTAATATCCAACGCGAAACAAACACAAAACACTTCGGAACTAAGCCCCCCTCTTTTGAGGGGGGTTGGGGGGAGGC